>NZ_JAQOWX010000005.1:0-93291 GCF_028462495.1 Paucibacter sp. XJ19-41 | reverse complement strand
CCAGCGCCGGCAGGCCGTTGGCACCGGCCGGGTTGGGTTGGCCCCAGGTGCCGGTGGCGTCGATCACCGCGCGGGCGCGCAGCTCGAGGGTCCGGCCATCGCTCTGCGTGGCGCGGATCACGAACGCCGCCTGCTCGCGGCCGGTGGTCTTGACCTTGTCGAAGCCCTCGCGGCTGAGCGCCGTCACGCGGGTGCCGAGCCGCAGCGCGGCCGCCACTGCCGGCAGCGCGGCATAGGGCTGGAGCACCCGCTCGACGATCTCTCGCGCCAGCGGCAGCTCGTCCTCGGGTGGCGCCTGCCAGCCGCCACCGGCGCGCAGCTGGCGGGCCATCGCGGCGTCGAGGTTGTAGCGCCAGGGCGAGAACAGGCGCACATGGCCGTAATCCAGCAGGTGCGCACCAACCGAGGCCCCCGCCTCCAGAATCAGCGGCGTGATGCCGCGCTCCAGCAAGTGGGCGGCAGCGGCCAGACCCACCGGGCCGGCGCCCAGCACGGCCACCGGCAGATCGCCGGCGGAGCCAGCCTGGGTCGGGGCATCGTCCTCAACCAGCAGCAGCGCCATCGCGGTGGCCGAGGCCGGGCAGGCGCCGCGCAACTCGGCCGAGGCCTGCAGTGCGGCGGGCAGCGCGGCGCGTTCGACCTGCTCGAAGCCCAGACGCTCGAAATAGCCGGCGGCCGTCGTCGTCAGCAGGAAGAGCCGGCGCAGGCCGCGCCGCCGGGCCTCCTCGAAGAGCATGGCCAGCAAGCGGGCGCCGATGCCTTGCTGCTGCAGCCCGGGCGCCACCGCCACCGAGCGCAGCAGGCCGATATCGCCGTAGCGCTCGATGCCGGCGCAGCCGACCAGTTCGCCGCCCTGCTGGGCCAGCAGGAAGTGAGCGAGATGCTCGCGGGCGCCGTCCAGCGGCAACCGGTGGGCGCCGAGCAGCGCGCTGATCGCGGGCCAGTCGGCCGGGCCGGCCTGGCGCAGGGAGATAGGGAGGGTGGTCATGATTTATCCGTCCTTGTTCCGTTCGCTGGCGGGCAGGCAGCACATCGCGCTGTGATCCGCCCGCAGGGTTTTGAGCAGCAGCAGCAGCGCGGTTTGCACCGCTTCGCGCTGCGGGGCTGCAAGCGTGGCCAGCAGTTGCTCCGCATGGCCGTCCAGCAAGCCGTTGAGCTCGCTAACCCGTGCCTCGCCAGCCGGGCTCAGACCCACCAGCCAGCTGCGCGCATCGACGGGGTTGTCGGTCTTGAGGACCAGGCCCTTGGCCGCCAGGCCCTCGACGGCGCGGCTGACCCAGCTCTTCTCCAGCAGCAGCCGCGTGCCCAGCTCCGACATGGGCAGCGCGACACCAGCCCGAGCCAGCTCGGTCAGGATGTGGCACTGGGTCGGCGTGGTCTGGCAGCAGTCGGCCACCAGGCGCTGGGCCCGGGTGTAGAGCCGCGCCACTTCGCGCAGCAGTTCGCCGGCCGAGGCGGAGGAGGTATTCATGAGGTTGTGGATAGCAACTAGTTGCTCGCACGGTAGTCCTCGCGGATTTGGTTGTCAATAGCATCTATCTAGTCAAAGATGAGGGCGGCGCAGCGATGGGCTGCCGCCTCAGTGCGTCGGCCCGGCCGGCGCGTCCAGTTGGCTCAGGTAGTGGTCGATCTCCAGCGCCGTGCTGCGCGCGCTGCGCATCACGCCGACCAGGGTGGCCGAGGCCGCACCGACCCAGTCGCCATAGCCGAGCAGCCACAGCCGCGGCTCGTCGACGCTGCGCGTGCCGTTCACCGCGATGCGGCCGGTGCCCGGGTCCGGCAGGCCCAGCGGCGCCAGATGGTCCAGCGCGGGCTGGAAGCCGGTGCACCAGATCACCGCATCAAAAGCCTGCGCCCGGCCATCGGGCCAGACCACGCCCTCGGCCGTGAAGCGCTCGAAGGGCGGACGCGCCGTCAGCACGCCGCGTTCGCGCGCGGCCCGCACCGGCGGCACCATCACGATGTCGCCGAAGCCGCCGGGCAACTCCTCGACCGGCTCATCGCGCTGCTGGGCCCGCCAGCGCGCGGTGGCGCGCTCGAACAGCACCCGGCCGTCGACCTCGTCGGGCAGGAACTGCGGCGGCCGCTCGGTGACCCAGATGGTCTGCGCCGCATGTTCCGACAGCTCGGCCAGGATCTGTGCGCCGGAGTTGCCACCGCCCACGACCAGCACGCGCTGGCCGGCAAACGGGGTCGGGTCTTGATAGTGGGCCGAATGCAGCTGGCGGCCGCGATAGACGGCCTGGCCCGGATAGACCGGCACGACCGGATGGCGCCAGCTGCCGGTGGCGCTGACCACGCTGCGGGCCCGCCACTGGCGCGCGCCGGCCCGGACGACCAGGCCCTCGGGCGAGGTCGCGACGCTGTCGACATGCACCGGCCGCTCAATCGGCAACTCATAGCGCTGCTCGTAACGCGCCAGATAGTCCAGCAGATGCTCGCGCGAGGGATAGCTCTGGCCCGGCTCGGGCGGCAGCGGCCAGCCCGCCAGCGAGCTCCACTGCGCCGGCGAGAACAGGCGCAGCGAGCGCCAGGCATGGCGCCAGGCGCCGCCGGGGCCGTCCTCGGCATCGAGGATCAGGAAGCTGCGCTGGCTGCGGCGCAGGAAATAGCCGAGCGACAACGCCGCCTGACCACCGCCGATGATGAGCACGTCGGGGCGGTCCATCGGGCGCTCTAGATCTTGGCCTGGTTGACGCGCCGGCTCAGCGCCTCGGCGTCTTCCTTGCGCTCGCTGTAGCGGTCCACCAGGTAGGGCGAGACATCGCGGGTCAGCAGGGTGAACTTCATCAGCTCCTCCATCACATCGACGATGCGGTCGTAGTAGCTGGAGGGCTTCATGCGGCCGGCCTCGTCGAACTCCTGGAAGGCCTTGGCCACCGAACTCTGGTTCGGGATGGTCAGCATGCGCATCCAGCGGCCGAGGATGCGCATCTGGTTGACCGCATTGAAGGACTGGCTGCCGCCCGAGACCTGCATCACCGCCAGGGTCTTGCCCTGGGTCGGGCGCACCGCTCCGCTACTCAGCGGGATCCAGTCGATCTGGGTCTTCATCAGCCCGGTCATCGCGCCATGGCGCTCGGGCGAGCACCAGACCATGCCCTCGGACCACTGGGCCAGCGCGCGCAGTTCCTGCACCTTGGGGTGCGTGTCCGGCGCGCCATCCACCAGCGGCAGGCCGGCCGGGTCGAAGACGCGCACCTCGGCGCCCATGGCCTCCAGCAGCCGGCCGGCTTCCAGCACGGCCAGCTTGCTGTAGGAGCGCTCGCGCAGCGAGCCGTAGAGCAGCAGGAAGCGCGGCCGGTGCCGGGCCGGCGCGGCCACGCTCAGGCGCTCCTGGGTCGGTGGCTCGAACAGGGCCGGCTGCAGAGCCGGCAAGCTGGCTTGCGGAAACAGGGGTTCAGACATGGCGCTGGGAGGCAGATTCACTGGAAGACTGGCGGGCGGCCACCGGCCGCAGCAGCCGGTGCACGCCCAGCGCCAGCGCGGCGCCCAGCAGCTCGGCGAGGACAAAACCCGGTGCGCTGGCCGGCGCAATGCCGGCGAAGCTGTCGCTGAACATGCGGCCGAACACAGCGGCCGGGTTGGCAAAGGAGGTCGAGGCGGTGAACCAGTAGGCCGCGCCGATATAGGCTGCGACCATGGCCGCCACCCGCGAAGCCGGCGCCCGCAGTATCACCAGCAGCAGGCCGAAGGTGGCCACGCCCTCGGCGATCCACTGCCCGGTGCCGCTCCTGAGCTTGCTGGAGAACTGCAGGATGCTCAGATCGAACATCGCATGGGCCAGCCAGGCGCCCAACATGGCGCCCAGCAACGGGGCGCCGATATAGGGCAGCAAAGCGGCCGGGGGCAGCTCGCCGCGCCAAGCCATCACGGCGCTGACGGCCGGGTTGAAATGCGCACCGCTGACGGGGCCGAAGACCTCGATCAGGATGTACAGGCCACCCACCGTGGCCAAGGTATTGGCCAGCAGCGCGATCGCCACATTGCCGCCGGACAGGCGCTCGGCCATCAGGCCCGAACCGATGACCACGGCCAGCAGCAGCGCGGTGCCCAGGCCCTCGGCCAGCAGCTTCTGGGAGGTGCTTGCATGCATGCCCGGCGCCCTCAGCTCTTCTCGATGGCGTTCAGCGCCGCCAGCAGCTCCGGCTTGCTCAGCGACTCCAGCGGCAGCAGCAGCAGTTGCAGCATGCGATAGGCGATCGCCTGGCGGGTCAGCTCGAAGGCGCGGCGCTTGCCCTCGTCGCCACCTTCGGCGTTCGACGGATCGGCATAGCCCCAGTGCACCTTGACCGGCTGGCCTCCATCACGGTTCGCTCCGAAGAACACCGGGCATTGCTCGGCCGCAGCGCTGTCGCAGACGGTGATCACGATGGACAACGGCGGCGCCTCGGGGCCGGTGAACTCGTCCCAGCTCTTGCTGCGGTAGGCGGCGGTCTCGATGCCGGCCTTGTTCAGCGCTTCGATGGCGAAGGGGTTCAATCGCCCGCTGGGTGCGCTGCCGGCGCTGTGCGCACGGACATCGCGGCCCAGGCGCGCGGCCAAGTGGTTCAGCATGCCCTCGGAAAGCACGCTGCGGGCCGAGTTGTGGGTGCAGAGAATCAATACATGGACAGTCATTGCGCTTCCAATCTGGCGGGTTCAGGCCTTGCCGACGCTGCTGAGCTCGCGCTGCAGCGAAAGCTTGTCCAGCGTGGCCAGCGGCAGGGCCAGCATCAGCTCGATGCGGCGCTTCAGGATCACAGCCGTGTCCATGAAGGCGCGAAGCCTGGTCTCGTCCGAGCCTTCGACAGCCGAGGGGTCTTCCACCCCCCAGTGCGCGGTCATCGGTTGGCCCGGCCACAGCGGGCAGACCTCGCCGGCGGCCTTGTCGCAGACGGTGAAGACGAAGTCGAGTTCGAGCGCGCCCGGCTGCGCGAACTCGTCCCAGCTCTTGCTGCGGAAATTGCCGCTGGCAATCTGCAGCTGCGACAGGGTCTGCAGTGCCAGCGGATTGACCGCGCCGGCCGGATGGCTGCCGGCCGAGTGGGCCACGAAACGTCCTCGGCCCAGATGGTTCATCAGGCCCTCGGCCAGGATGGAGCGGGCAGAGTTGCCGGTGCACAGGAACAGCACCTGGTAGATCTTCTCGTCGGACATATAAAACCTCGGCGAAAGAAAGGGAAGAAAGTGAGATGGGGGCCTCAGCAGTGGGCGCAGCCGGCGGCAGCCGTCTGGTCCAGGCAGGCCTCACCCTGGCAGCAGTTGGCGGCCAGATAGGCCAGCAGGGCGTTCATCTGCTCATAGGCGGCGCGATAGATCAGGTGGCGACCATCACGCTCTTGCGAGACCAGGCCGGCATGCAACAGCTCCTTCAGGTGAAAGGACAGCGTCGAGGCGGGCAGCGCCAGGTGCTCGGCCAAGGCGCTGGGCGTCAGGCCTGCCGGCCCGGCCACAACCAGGGCCCGGAACACCTGCAGCCGCGCGGCCTGGGCCAGTGCGGCCAGGGATTTGATGACTTGCTGTTCTTCCATATTTCCATCTTAATCGAAATACAGAATAAATAACAAGCCCCTAAAGGGCCGCGCCCGCATCGCCGCAAAACAATCCCACGCTGCGAACGAATACGGGTTAGCCTCGGACGGGAAGCCGGCACAGACGGGCAACACCACTCCCGGCCTCGCGCCGCACGCAGTCAACCGCAGGCCCCACCATGTCGCACGCCGCTTTTTTTCACCAGCCTTCGGAAACCGTCCGCTTCTATGTTCCGGTCGGCACCGGACAGGTGGGCGCCAGCGTCAGCCGCGCGACCCTGCATCATTGTTTCCGCCCCGGCTCGCAGGACGAGGATCCGCTGGAGACCTTCGAGGCCTTCTCGGCCGAGCTGGCCCTGGCCGTGCAGCGCCGCGTCGCCCAGGGCGCGCTGGAGCCGGTGATGCTGCGCGAGTTCGATCTGCGACCCGAGCAGCACCAGAAATAAGAAAACCCGTGATCGGCTGATCACAGGTTCGGCTTCGCCCGAAGGCGAGGGTCAGCGAGGGAGGGTCAGCTCTTGCCGAACTGGGCCTTGGCACCGGAGATGCAGGCGCTCTTGGCATCGCCCGCCAGCGCGTCGCACTTCTCGACGGCGACCTTGTAATCGGCATCGCGCTTGTCCTCGGCGGCGTCCTTGCGCGCCTCGCCGACCTGCTTGCCCAGCTTCGCGTCCGCCAGGGCCTTGGTCTCGGCAGCCTTGGCCTCCTTGACGCAGACATCCTTGTCGTTGCCGGCCTTGTCGTCGCACTTCTCCTTGGCCACTTCGTACTCGGCCTTGGCCTTGGTGGTCAAGACCTTCGTCTGATCGGCCGGCTTGCCGCTATGGGCATATTCGAGCTCGGCCAGAGCCACTTTCTCCTTGCCCTCGGCCTGGTCCTCGCAGACATCCTTGGCATTGCCCGACATCGCGGTGCAGGCGGCCTTCGCGGCCTTGTACTCGGCGCTGATGCGGGTCTTGCCCGCCTTGTACTCGTCCTTGCTGATGGTGGCGGCCTGGGCCACCGGCAGTGCCAGCAGGGCGGAAATCAGCAGTGCAGATTTGATCTTGAAGATGGTGTTCATCGAGGCGTCCTCTTTGGTGGATGGAGTGGACGCAGTATGCAAATCACCCGAGGCCCCGGCCTAGCAGCGGAACGCCCGGCCTCGCGTAGTCGGCGTCCTACATGGGCTGGCGCTGTGCGCCTATGGGCCGACATCGACGAAGTTTCTACAGTGCAACCATGGCCTGTCGCAGCGTTGCGCAGTCCACTGCCCTCACCACTCCAAGGATATCTTCATGACCATTCGCCACAGCTTTGCCATCACCCTGACCACCCTGGCCCTGCTCGCCACCACCGGCTGCGCCGTGACACGCGGCCAGCAATCGGTCGGCGCCTATGTCGACGACGCGGCCATCACGACGGCCGTCAAGGCCCGCTTCGTCGACAACACCAATGTCGCAGCCTCATCGATCAGCGTCGAGACGATGAAGGGCACCGTGATGCTGTCCGGTTTTGCGAAGAGCAGCACCGAGAAGAGCACCGCCGAAGCCCTGGCCTGGAAGGTTGACGGCGTCAAGGCGGTCAAGAACGAGATCACCGTTCGCCCCTGAGGCCGCCCCGGCGGCACGGCCGTCAGTCCTCGGGTTTCGAGACCGGGGCTGGCTTGCGTTGTCGGCGCTGTCGCCAGGCCAGATAGGTCTGCATCAGCGGCTGGGCCGTCACGCCGTGAGCCACGATGGAGGCCACCACGGTCCACAGCGTCAGCGACAGCAGGATGTCGGCCACCTCGCCCGAGACGCCGGCATCCAGCGCATAAAGCAGATAGAACACCGAGCCGATGCCGCGGATGCCGAACCAGCCTATCATCCCGCGCAGCGGCGCCGTCAGCCCCTCGCCGAGCGTCGCGCCCAGCGCTGACAGCGGCCGCAGCAGCAGAATCATCAGCGGCACGAACCACCAGGCGGCCGGCAGCGGCTTGGCATAGGCCAGCATCGCCCCGACCAGCAGCACCAGCGTCAGCTCGGCAAGCTTTTCCAGCTGCGTGTTGAAAGCCTGCACCGCATCGCGCATCGTCGCGCTGGCATGATGGGGATGGGTGGCCAGCGTGTCGTAGGAGTGGCCGGCCGAGTCGAGCGGCGGGGCCAGCGGCCGGCTCTCTGGCCTGGGCCGCTCACGCACCCGCTGCAAGGCCATGCCGGCGGCGAACACGGCAAGAAAGCCCGAGCTGTGGCTCAGCAAGGCCAGGCCGTTGGCCAGACCCAGCAGGCCCAGGCCGAGGAAGACATCGAGCCCGATCGCCTCCTGATGGCGGCTGCGCAGATAGACCACCAGCCAGCCGGTGGCCGCACCCAGCGCCGCGCCGATCGCGACACCACCCAGCGTGGCCCATAGCAGGTCCAGCGTCCACCAGCGCCAGCCCCCCTCGCCCAGCTCGTGCAGGCCCAGCAAGCCCAGGCCCAGCATCACGAAGGGAAAGGCCGCGCCGTCATTGAGACCGCCCTCGCCGGCCAGACTGAAGCCCAGGCGCTCGGGGTCGGTGCCGGCGTCCGAGGGCAGGTCGGAGGCCAGCACCGGATCGGTCGGCGCCAAGATCGCGCCCAGCAGCACGGCCGCACCCAGCGGCAGCTCGAGCAGCCAGACGCCGATCAGCGTCACCATCAGCACCATCGCACTCATCGACACAAAGGCCAGGCGCAGCGGCAGGCGCCAACGCCGGTCGCGCAGCGGCACTCCCAGGCGCAGCCCGACCGCGAACAGCGAGATCAGCAAGCCCAGCTCGGTCAGATGCATCAGCGCGCCGGCATGGGCCTGCGGATCGGGGCGCAGCACATCGATGCCGTCCGGCCCCAGCACACAGCCCAGGCCCAGATACACCATCGCGCTGCTCAGCGGCAGCCGGCCCAGCAAGGTGCCGGCCAGCACCATCGTGATCAGCAGCACGCCGACAAACAAGGACCAGAACTGCATGGACGGGAAAGGGATAACGAATGTCCACCCAGCATGAGGCCCGGTGCGGCGTACGTCTGTGCTGCAGCACGCATAGGGCCGGCCCGCCGTCGGGCCAAATGCGCTACCGTCGCGGCATGAACAACACCAGCGCCACCCCCGACCGCATGCACAGCATCTCCAGCCTGTTCGAGCCCGAGTTCAGCCAGCGCTTGTGCGAGATCTTCGAACAGCACATCGCCTTCAACCAGGTGCTGGGCCTGCGGATCGACAGCCTGGAGGCCGACCGGGTCAAGGCCCACATCACGATGCGGCCCGAGCTGATCGGCCATTTCACCCATCAGCGCCTGCATGGGGGCGTGATCAGCGCCACCCTCGATGCGATGGGCGGGCTGGCCGTGATGGCGGCAACCGGCGCGCGCCATATGGACGAGGCGCCGCTGGCCCGACTGGCGCGCTTCGGCAAGCTCGGCACCATCGATCTGCGCATCGACTATCTGCGCCCGGCCACCGGCCCGCGCTTTCACGCCACGGCCGAGGTGCTGCGCCTGGGCAGCCGGGTGGCCTCGACCCGCATGGAGTTCAAGGACGCCGAGGGCCGCCTGCTCAGCAGCGGCGCCGGCGCCTACATCGTGTCCTGAGCGGGCGGCCTACTTCTTGGCCGGCGTCTCGGCCTTCTTCTCGAAGGGCAGCAAGTCGCTGGGCAGCACCTTCAGCAGGGCCAGGCAGGCGCCCTTGGACTCGGTGAACTTGTTCAGCTCGCCCATCTCGCAGCGGTCGCCGCCATGCACCTGCAGCTTGGCGATCTCGCCGCAGCCGATGCCGGCGAACTGCAGCGCGCGTCTATGCTGGTCGCCCGGACGCACCGGACCGAAGCCGGTCAGCTGGGTCATATAGGCCACATCGTTGGCGCGCAGCACGGTGAAGTCGGGCACCACGCTGCGAATCTCGTAGTCCAGCTTATTGCTCAAGGCCAGCTCGAAGCGGCAGCCGCCGGGCGCCTCGACACGCCGCTCCAGCCGCAGCTCGGCCTGCAGCAGCGGCTTGGCCGGTGCCGCCGACGCAGCGGGCGCTGCCGGTGCGGTCGCATCGACATAACGCCAGCTGCCGTCGTCTTTGAGCAGGATGCGCCGGCCCTGCTCGTCCTTCAGCTCGAAGTCGGCCAGCGCGCCGGCCGCCAGCGCGGCCAGCCCGGCGGCGACCAGCGCCGCGCGCAGGCTTTTTACTGTCTCGATCATGCGGAATTCCGTCCCGGTTGTTTTCAGGTGGCTAGCATAGTAGCGGGCTCGCCGCTGATGCTCGAAAGCCCGCCCCGGACACGACACCGGCTTGGCATAAAGTCCCAGCGAGACCTTCCGATGCCGACCATGCCCGACGCGCCCTCCCGCCCCGCATCGCCTTCGCCCGCCCCCGCCGAGCAGACCCTGCAGCTGCTGGAGCAGGCCGATGCCGCGCTGGCCCGGCAGCAATGGCCGGTGGCGCTGGCGCTGGCCACGCAGGCCCTGGGCCGCGCGCTGCCCGATGCACAGCGCGCCCAGGCCTTGCTGATGCAGGCGCGTGCCCATTGGCAGATGGGTGCGCTCTGGCAGGTCTATCTGCCGGCGCTGGAAGTGGGTCGGCTCGGACGGCTCAGCGGCAACGCCCGCACCGAGGTCGACGGTCTGACCCTGGCCGCGTTTGCGCTGGCCGAGCTGGGCCTGGCCGACGAGGCCAGGCCGATCAGCCTGGAGGCCCTGGCCGCCGCCGGCGACTCGGCCGAGCTGCTGCCGCGCACGCTCAGCTGCGCCGCCCATGTGCACGCCCGCCTCGGCGATGTCAGCCATGCCGAGCTGATGCATATGCGGGCCATCTCGCTGGCCCGCGAGTCGCACGACGCCAATCTGCTGGCGCTGGCCTTCATCAACCTGCTGCTGTCGCTGGGCCAGGCCTACGAGGAATTGCTGCACGGCCGCGGCGAAGCGGCCGCGCAGATCGCGCTGGTCCACGCGCCGCGCTTCCTGGCCCAGGCCAGCGGCCTGCTGGCCGATGAACGCCTGCCGGCCACCGCACTAGCCGGCCTGCAGCTCGCCGCCGGGCATCTGGCCCTGCTGTGCGGCCGCCTGGAGCAGGCCGAGCCCTGGCTGGCGGCCGCCCACCGCCAGTACAGCGAGCAAGGCACCGGCTACAACCGCCTGGCCGCCGAGCACAGCCTGGCCGAGATGGCGCTNGGCCGATGAACGCCTGCCGGCCACCGCACTAGCCGGCCTGCAGCTCGCCGCCGGGCATCTGGCCCTGCTGTGCGGCCGCCTGGAGCAGGCCGAGCCCTGGCTGGCGGCCGCCCACCGCCAGTACAGCGAGCAAGGCACCGGCTACAACCGCCTGGCCGCCGAGCACAGCCTGGCCGAGATGGCGCTGCGCCAGGGCCGGCCGGCCGAGGGCCTGAGCTGGCTGGACGGGCTGCTGGCGCCCCAGCCCGGCCACGGCAGCTTCAGCCTGCGGCTGCCGGCCTTGCGCACCGCGCTGGCCTGCCTGCGAGCGCTGGGCCGCAGCGAGGCCGCGCAGGCCGTGGCGCAGGAGCTGGACGAAGCGTTGCGCGCCCGCCAGGCCATGCGCGAGCAGGCGTTGGGCGTGCTGCACCGGCCCGAGCTGCCCTGATCGCGGCACGGACCTGGCGCCGTGGTGGAGAATGCCGGCCATGGCTTTCCGACCCCTCCCCCTCCCCGCCGGCGTGGCCGGCCAGCTCTGGCTGCAATCGATGCCCGGCCGCCTGGAGTCCTTCGGCAGCTTTCTCGACGAGGCGCGCGCCCGCAGCCTCAGCCTGGTGGTCTGTCTCAATCCGCTCGAAGAAGTGGCCCAGCTCTCGCCGGCCTATCACAAGGCGATTGCCGAGGGCCGGCTGCCGTTTCGCTGGCAGCATCTGCCGATGCGCGATTTCGGCCTGGGCGCCGACCCGAGCGCCTTCGCCAAGGGCGTGGAGCTGCTGCAGCACAGCCTGGTGCTCGGCGACCGCGCGCTGCTGCACTGCGCGGCCGGCATCGGCCGCACCGGCACGGTGGCGGCCTGCGTGCTGAAGGCGCTGGGCCTGACGACCGAGCAGGCGCTGGCGGCGGTGCGCGCGGCCGGCTCCAACCCGCAGTCGGCCTTGCAATCGGGTTGGATCGAGCAGTTCTGATGCAGGTGCTGCATGCCGACGCGGGGCTGATCGTCGTCAACAAGCCCGCCGGCCTGCTGTCGGTGCCCGGCCGCGGCGCGGACAAGCAGGACTGCGCGGTCCACCGGCTGCAGCAAAGCTTCCCCGACGCGCTGACCGTGCACCGGCTCGATATGGCGACCTCGGGCCTGCTGCTGTTCGCGCGTGGCGCGGCGATGCAGCGCGCGCTGAGCCTGGACTTCGCCGAGCGCCGCGTCGCCAAGCGCTATATCGCACTGTTGCAGGGTCGGCTCGACACCGGCGGCGCCTGGGCCGAGATCGACCTGCCGTTGAGCGCCGACTGGCCGAACCGGCCGCGCCAGCAGGTCGACGCCCAGACCGGCAAGCCCTCGCTGACACGCTACCGCAGCCTCGCGCACGACGGCGGCCAGACGCGGGTCGAGCTCGAGCCCATCACCGGCCGCTCGCACCAGCTGCGCGTGCACATGCTGGCGCTGGGCCATCCCATCGTCGGCGACACCCTCTACGACGGCCCGCCCGCCCCCAGACTGTTTCTGCATGCCTGCCATCTGGCGCTGTCCGCGCGCGCGCTCAGCCTCGATTGCCCACCGGAGTTCTGATACCTCATGAGCGCCCTGCATTCCCCCGCCGCCGACCGCAACAAGCAGCCCATCCTCGACGCCCTGCTGACGCTGCTGCCGCCCAGCGGCACCGCACTGGAGATCGCCAGCGGCAGCGGCCAGCATGCGGCCCATTTCGCCGCCGCCTTGCCGCGCTGGCACTGGCTAGCCTCCGATCCCAGACCCGAGGCGCTGAGCTCGATCCGGGCGTTGCGGCCCGAAGGCCCGGAACCACTGCCCCTCGATGTCCTGCAAGAGCCCTGGCCGCTGCCGCCCGGGCTACCCCCGCTGGATGCGATCTTCTGCGCGAACATGCTGCATGTATCGCCATGGCCCGCCTGCTGCGCGGCCCTGATGCAGGGCGCCGCCCGCCATCTGCGCCCGGACGGACTGCTGCTGATCTACGGCCCCTTCGTGGTGCCGGGTCTTGCCACCGCGGCCAGCAACCTCGCCTTCGATGCCGATCTGCGCGCGCGCGATCCGGCCTGGGGCCTGCGCAATCTCGAGGCCGTGCAGCAGCAGGCCGACGAAGCCGGGCTGGGCCTGCGGGAGTACCGCTCGCTGCCGGCCAACAATCTGCTTTTGATCTTCAACCGGAACCCTCAGCCATGAAGCTCTACATCATCACCGGCGCCTCGCGCGGCATGGGCGAGGCCATCGCCCGCCAGCTGATCTCGCCCGAGCATCTTGTCATCGGCATCTCGCGCCGCCGCAGCGCCAGCCTGGCCGCCGGGCCCGGCCTGGAGCAATGGGAGCAGGACCTGGCCGAGCCGCTGGACGCGGCCGAGCGCCTGCAGGCCTGGCTGGCGGTGCAAGACCCGGCCCGCTTCAGCCACGCCGCCCTGATCAACAACGCCGGTGTGATCACGCCGCCCGGGCCGATCGATGCGGTGCCGCTGGCCGAGCTGTCGAGCGCGCTGCGTGTCGGGCTGGAGGCCACGCTGCTGCTGTCCAGCGCCTTCTTGCGCGCCACGCGGCACTGGGCGGCGGATAAGCGGCTGCTGAACATCTCCTCCGGCCTGGGCCGCCGGGCCATGGCCGGCAGCGCGCCCTACTGTGCGGCCAAGGCCGGCATGGACAATCTGTCGCGCGCGATCGCGCTGGACGAGGCCGGGCGCGAGCACGGGGCCCGCGTCGTGTCCTTGGCGCCGGGCATCATCGACACCGAGATGCAGAGCCAGCTGCGCGCCGGCGACCCGGCCGCCTTCCCCGACCAGCCGCGCTTTGCCGCCTTCAAGACCGAGGGCCAGCTCGACAGCCCCGAGGCTGCCGCCGCCAAGGTGCTGCGCTATCTGGCGCGCGCCGATTTCGGCAGCACGGTGCTGGCCGATGTGCGGGATGCCTGAGCAGGGCCGGTTCAGGTCTTGAACACCGCGACCGCCTGACCCAGGCTCTCGGCCTGCAGCCGCAGACTCTCGGCAGCGGCGGCCGATTCCTCGACCAGGGCCGCGTTCTGCTGGGTCACCTGGTCCATCTGCATCACCGCATCGCTGACCTGGTCGATGCCCTGGCTCTGCTCCTTGCTGGCCATGCTGATCTCGGAGATCAGCGTCGTGACGCTCTGCACCTGGGCCAGCAGATCGGTCATGGTGCGGCCGGCGTCCTGCACCTGGGCCGAGCCGGCCTCGACGCGCGCGGCGCTGGCCGAGATCAGCTGCTTGATCTCCTTGGCCGCATCGGCCGAGCGGCCGGCCAGCGTGCGCACCTCGCCGGCCACGACCGCGAAGCCGCGGCCCTGCTCGCCGGCCCGCGCGGCTTCGACGGCCGCATTCAGCGCCAGGATATTGGTCTGGAAGGCGATGCCGTCGATCACACCGATGATGTCGCCGATCTTGCGCGACTGCTCGCTGATGCCCTCCATGGTCTGCACCACGCCCTGCACCGCCGCGCCACCGCGCTGGGCCACGGCCGAGGCGCTGTCGGCCAGCCGGCTGGCTTCGGCGGCGGTGCTGGAGTTCTGCTTGACGGTCGAGGTCAGCTGCTCCATCGAGGCCGCCGTCTCCTCCAGGCTGCTGGCCTGCTCTTCGGTGCGCTGGCTCAGGTCCATGCTGCCACGGGCGATCTCGGACGAACCGCTGGTGATCGATTCGGCGCAGTCGCGCACCTGGGAGACCATGGCCAGCAGGCTGGTATTCATGGTCTTCAACGCGCTCATCAGTTGGGCGGTCTCATCCTTGCCCTCGACCTCGATCTGGGTGCGCAGATCGCCGCCGGCCACGGCGGTGGCCACCTGCACTGCGGCCGACAGCGGCCGGGTGATCGAGCGCACGATCAGCCAGGCGCCCCAGGCGGCGGCGCTCAGCACCAGCGCAAAGATCAGCAGGCTGCGCCAGATCATCGTGTTGAAGGCCTGCTGGCTGGCCTCGTAGTCGGACTCGGCCACCTTGAGCTGCAGCTCGGTCAGTGCCAGCAGGATCTCGGCCACCGGATCGATGGCCGGATACATCTGCTCGGCGGCATAGGCCGCCATGCCGGGCTTGTCGCCCGCGCGTGCCAGAGCCAGCAGACGCTGGCCGGCCACATCGGCGAGCTTCATGCTGGCCTCGGCTTTGCGCACCAGCTCGGCCTCCTCGGCCGTCAGCCGGGTCGCGGTATAGGCCTTCCAGTTCTTGACGATGATCTGGTGGTTGTCCTCGATGGTCTTGACGGTGGCCGGCGGGGACAGCGCGCCGTCGCGCATCTTGTGGGCCGCGTCCACATAGCCCACCGCATAGGCATCGGCCACCAGCTTGAGCTGCTTCAGCGGCACCACCCGGTCATGGTAGGTGGCGCCAAGCCGCTGGTTGGCCTCATGCAGGCGCAGCAGGCTGTTGCCCACCGAAGCCGCCAGCAAGAAAAGCATCAGGGCCACCAGGGCAGCGAGCCGGGCGCGTATGCTGATCGCATTCATGGCGTGGACCTTCTGGACCGGACGCGCGTAGTTTGGTTTTGCTGTCGCGCCCAGCGGCCATCCCTGTGATGATTATCGGCCGCCGCAAGGCATACTGGACCCCTGCTTCCGGGGGCCGGACTTGAAACAACGCACCAAGCCCCCAGCTACAAACCGTTTCTACAGGAGATATTGCGTGAAATCACTTGCCTTGTGCACCGTTATCGCCGCACTGAGCCTCAGCCTGGTGGCCGCCGACGTGCAGGCCAAGCGCCTGGGTGGTGGTGGCATGAAGCGCAGCGTGCCGACCCAGCCGGCCAAGCCGGCGACGCCGCCGCAAAACGCGCCAGCCCAGCAACAGAATGCGGCGCCGCAGCAGGCCGCAGCACCGACAGCGGGTGCGACCGCCGGCGCCGCTGCCGCGCCCAAGCGCTCGTGGATGGGCCCGGTGGCCGGTCTGGCAGCCGGCCTGGGTCTGGCCGCGCTGGCCAGCCATTTCGGCTTCGGCGAGGCCCTGGCCAATATCATGACCATGGTGCTGCTGGGCCTGGTGGTGATGGTGGTGATCGGCTTCGTGATGCGCCGCATGGCTGCCAAGAAGGCTGCGTCGCAAGGCCTGCAGTTTGCCGGCGCTGGCGCGCCCTTTGGCCAGGCCCCGGCACCGCTGATGCCCGCGCCGATGGCGATGCCGGCCGGCGGTTCGGCCCCGGTTGCCGCTGCGCCGGTTTCGGATTTCGACACCAGCGGTTTCGAGCAGATCGCCAAGCGCGTCTTCATCCGCATGCAGGCGGCCAATGACGCCGGCGACCAGAACGATCTGCGCCGCTTCACAACGCCCGAGATGTATGCCTCGATCCAGCAGGAACTACTGGATCGCAAGGGCACGCAGCGCACCGATGTGCTGGAGCTGCAGGCCCAGGTGGTCGAGCGGGTCGAGGAGCGCGGCGAGCAGATCGTCAGCGTGCGTTTCTCGGGCCTGATCCGCGAGCAGAGCGAGGCCGCCGCCCAGCCCTTCGATGAGGTCTGGCATCTGGTGCGTCCGCTGGACGAGAGCCGTGAATGGGCGATCGCGGGCATTCAAGCGATGGCCTGATACAGACCCGCACCGACCCGAAGCAATTCGGGCGCCGCCTCGAGACCCTGGCCGATGATGGCCACGGGACGAGGCGGTTTTCTTTTGCCGCCTCTTCTGATCGACCGATCAGCCGACCAGATTGGCCAGCGTCAGCAGGGCCAGCAGCAGCATCCACAGCACGACCGAGCGCCAGACTAGGCCGACCACGCTTTGCAGATGGCCCAGCTGCGGCAGCTGGCCGGGCGTCGAGCCATCGGCGCGGGTGGCCTCGGCATCGCTGCCGGCCTCGAAAGTCTTGCTGCGGTCGGGCGTGATGCCCGGCGCGGCCGAGCCGCCCAGCTGCACGCCCAGAGCGCCGGCGGCCGAGGCCAGGATGATGCCCTCGTTGGGATGCAGCCAGAGCTTGGCATCGCGACGCCAGCCGTTCACCGCCTCCTCGAAATTGCCGACGATGGCAAAGCCGGTGGCGGTCAGGCGCGCCGGCAGGTAGTCGACCCAGCCGAACAGCTGGCGCGACAGCTGCATGAGGCGCTCATTGGTCGGCGCATCCAGGGTTCGGCTCTTGAAGGCCCAGTAGCGGCTGGCGAACTCGGCCATGCGGTAGAGCACCGCGCCGGCCGGCCCCAGCGCCACCGTCGACAGCACGACGAACCAGAAGAACACGCCGAACACATGGCGATGCGCGGCCAGCAGCGAGTGCTCGATCGCATGGCGCAGCAGCTCGGTGCGCGGCAGCTCGCTGGCGTCCAGATGGCGCCATTCGGCCAGCAGGCGGCGCGCCTCCAGCTCGTCGCCACGCTCCAGCGCGTCGCGGATGTCGGTGAAGTAATGGCTGAACTGCCGGAAGCCCAGGGTCAGGTAGAGCATCAGCACGTTGAAGGCCAGCGCCAGCAGCACGCTGAAGTGGCTCAGCGCGATATAGATCAGCGCGGTGAGCACGGCCGGACCGAGCACGGTGATGGCCCAGACCACGCCGGCGTGGTGGTCGCGTCCCGCGTCGAAGTTGCGACCGGTCCAGCGGACCCAGGCAATGATGGTGTGATGGACCCGGTTGCCATGGGGCAAGGGCTTGAGCTGTTCGCAGATCAGCGCGAACAAGACCGCAAAGAAGTTCATGGCCCGGGATGATAGCGGCGGATGGTGCGCCTCAAGCCCGGATCAGGCGATCAGCAAGCGATAGAGATTGCGCAACATCGCCGCTGTGGCGCCCCAGATGAAATAGTCGTGCGTCTGGCCTGTGCTGTCGGGGCCACGCCAGGGCATGGACAGGAACTGACGCTGCCCACCCTCGAAGCTGAAGAGATGGCGCTGATGATGGGCCGGCGTCATCAGAAACTGCAGCGGCACCTCGAAGGCCTCGGCCACCTCGAACGCGTCGAGCGTGAGTTCGAAGCCGGGCCGCACCAGCGCGACCACCGGCGTGACCTGGAAGGCCGTCACCGTCGTGTAGATCGGCAGCTCACCGATGATCTCGATGTGCTCGCGCGCCAGGCCGATCTCCTCCTCGGTCTCGCGCAAGGCGGTGGCCACCGCGCTGCCATCCTCGGGCTCGACCCGGCCGCCCGGGAAGCTGATCTGACCGGCGTGCTCGCGCAGATGGGCGGTGCGGCGGGTCAGCAGCAGCGTCAGCCCCTGCTCGTGCATCACCAGCGGCAGCAGCACCGCCGCCGAGGCCGGCGTGCGCGACGCAAAAATGCCGCCATCGCCGGGCAGCTCGGCTTGCCAGGTCGGCGGCATCGCAAAGCGCTGGCGCAGCGCTTGCGGCGTCAGCGCCGAAGCATCGACCGCCGGCAGATGGGCGTCGACGCCCGTCACGGGTACCAACTGGGGATTCAGGATGGGCGGGCGGGACATCGTCAAAGCATAGAGCGCAAATGACAAAGCCGCCCGGAGGCGGCTTTGCTGCAGGAGCCAGGCAATTAAGCCAGCTTCTGCCTGCGTTAACGGCCCGTGCCGGGCCATTAACTTCGGCGGAAATTGGCTTAGGCCAATTTCTCCTTGATACGAGCCGACTTGCCCGAGCGCTGGCGCAGGTAGTACAGCTTGGCGCGGCGCACATCGCCACGACGCTTGACTTCGATCGACGCGATCAGCGGGCTGTACAGCTGGAAGGTACGCTCAACGCCCTCGCCGCTGGAGATCTTGCGCACGATGAAGCTGCTGTTCAGGCCGCGGTTGCGCTTGGCAATCACGACGCCTTCGTAAGCCTGCACGCGCTTGCGCGTGCCTTCAACGACGTTCACGCTGACGATCACCGTGTCGCCGGGGGCGAACGCGGGGATGGTCTTGTTCAGACGAGCAATTTCTTCTTGCTCAAGGGTTTGGATCAAGTCCATTGATTTCTCCTGTGATCATGATGGCGCCAAGGTCGTCAAATCACCAACATGGTGTTCGCGCCGCACAGGCCGAGTGGCCGGTGAATCGCCCATCAGAGGATCGAAAAGCCTACGAGTATAACCGTTTTCGGATAGTTCGCAGCTAGGCGCGTGCCAGACGCTTCAGAAAAGCCTCGTCGCTGCGGCTCAGGCGCCCGGCGGCGCGCGCCGCGACGATCAGATCCGGGCGCCGTTGCTGGGTGATTGCCAGCGAGCGCTCGCGCCGCCAGCGCTTGATCTGCGCATGGTGACCCGACATCAGCACCGCCGGCACCGGCAGATCCTCGACCTGCCCCTCCAGCCCGCGCAGGACCTCGGGCCGGCTGTAGTGGGGACAGTCCAGCAGACCGTCGGAAAAACTGTCCTGCTGGTGCGAGGCCGCGTCGTTGAGCACTCCGTCCTGCAGACGGGCAATGCCATCAAGCAAGGCCAGCGCGGGCAACTCGCCGCCGGACAACACGAAGTCGCCCAGGCTCAGCTCCAGCGTCACATGACGGTCCAGGAAGCGTTGATCGATGCCTTCATAGCGGCCGCACAGCAAGACACCGCCCTGCCCTTGGGCCAACTCCTGCATCAGGGCTTGGTCGATGCGTCGACCGGTCGGGCTGAAGTGGATCACCGCCGGCGCCGCCTCACCCCCCTGCGCCTGACGTTGCGCCTTGACCGCCGCCAGCGCGCGCTCCAGCGGCTCGACCAGCATCACCATGCCCGGACCACCACCATAGGGACGGTCATCGACGCGGCGATAGTTGTCGTCGGCGAAATCGCGCAGCTGCCAGAGCCGGACATCGACCTGCCCGCTTTCGAAGGCGCGGCGCGTCACGCCGCTGCTCAGATGCGGCCCGAACAGCTCGGGAAACAGGGTGATCAGGTCAAAGCGCATCGCGCGCCGCCGCAGGGCTTGCGGGGCTCAGTAATCCAGGCCCCAGTCGACCGTGATACGGCGCTGGTCCAGATTCACGTCATCGACAAAGGCCGAGACAAAAGGCACCAGACGCTCCTGGTCGGGCTTGATCGGCGGAGTCAGGCCGGGCGGCGTGATGCGCAGCACGCTGTGCGGGCCGGCGTCGATCAGATCGGCCACCACACCCAGGGTCTCGCCGGCGCGATTGACGACCGTCAGGCCGATCAGATCGACCCAGTAGTATTCGTCGGTATCAACCTTCGGAAAGGTCGAGCGCGAGACAAAGATGCGCGCACCGCGCAGCGCTTCGGCGCCGCTGCGATCGCTGACATCCTGGACATTGGCAACGATGCCGTCGCCATGCTCGCGCACGGACAGCACCTTCAACACCGGCGGCAGGGCGCGGGCCTTGGCGGCCACTGCTGCAGCCGGCTTGTTGTTCTCTTCGCTTGGTTTCAGACACCAGCGCCGAGAGGAAAACAGGGCCTGGGGGTCATTGGAGTAGGCCAGGACCTTGATCCAGCCTTTGACACCCCAGGCGTCGAGCACGCGCCCGATCTCGATGGCGTCATCCGGCCAGGCCAGCTCGTTGGAGCCGGCGGCGGATGCGCGAGAGGTCTCGGACACCATGCTCATTCACTCACTCAGGCCGCGACGGCAGCCGGGGTGGCCTTCTTGGCCTGGTCGACCAGACGGGCGACGGTGGGCGACAGCTGGGCGCCGACACCGACCCAGTAGTTGACGCGGTCCACGGCCACGCGCAGCGGCTCGGCAGCACCGGAGGCGACGGGGTTGTAGAAACCCACGCGCTCGATGAAGCGGCCGTCACGGCGCTGTTGGCTGTTAGCCACGACGATGTTGTAGAAAGGGCGCTTCTTGGAGCCGCCGCGAGCCAGACGAATCACAACCATGATGTTTCCTAAGATTTAGTGACCAACCGCACGAGGAGACACTCAGGGCGAGCAGATCGTTTGACGGTCCATGCCCCGGAATACCCGGGACCACAGTCCGCCGCATTGATTTCGACACCAGCGCCGTAGATACGCCGACCACATCAAGGCGCCCCCTGAGAGAACACCATCGCTGCACCCGACCGTCGCCAGAACCCAGCATTATAAACTCTGGTTTCCAACAAATAGCCCATATGCAATCAGAAAACTCCCAAGCGGCCGCCGGCTTGCTGATACGCCCCAGCACCGAGGCCGATCTGCCGGCCATTCGCGAGATCTATGAAGTGGCCGTGCTGCAAGGCACCGGTACCTTCGAAACCGAGGTGCCCGACCTGGCCGAGATGCGGCGCCGCCGCACCGAGGTGCTCAGCCGCAGCCTGCCCTGGCTGGTCGTCGAGCAGGATGGCCTGGTGCTTGGCTATGCCTATGCCAACTATTTCCGCCCGCGCATGGCCTACCGCTTCTGCCTGGAGGACTCGATCTATCTGCGCCCGGGCCATCAGGGCAAGGGCCTGGGCCGCTTGCTGCTGGCCGAGCTGATCGCCCGCTGCGAGGCCGCCGGCGCGCGCCAGATGCTGGCCGTCATCGGCGACTCGGAAAACAAGGGCTCGATCGGTGTGCACAGCGCGCTGGGCTTCGAGCACAGCGGCGTGCTGAAAAGTGCGGGCTGGAAGTTCGGCCGCTGGCTGGACGTGGTGATGATGCAGCGCCAGCTCGGCCAGGGTGACCAGAGCAGCCCGGAGCCTCAGTGACGCCCTACAAATCCAAGACCCTGGCCACCTGGCTGGCCCTGCTGCTGGGCAGCTTCGGCCTGCATCGCTTCTATCTGCACGGCTTCGGTGATCGCCTGGCCTGGCTACACCCGCTACCGACCCTGCTGGGGCTGTACGGCCTGCAGCGCATGGATCAGCTCGGCCAGGACGACCGCCTGAGCTGGCTGCTGATGCCCTTGCTGGGCCTGATGCTGGTCAACGCGATGATCTGCGGCATCGTCTACGGCCTGACCCCCGACGAAAAGTGGGACGCCGGGCACAACCCCGGTGCCGCGCCACGCGCCACCGGCTGGGGCCCGGTGATCGGCGTCGTGGCCTGCGTGCTGCTCGGCGGCACCAGCCTGATGACGACCATCGCCTTCAGCGCACAACGGTATTTCGAGAGCCAGGTTGAGACACCGCAGTGACCCGACCAGAAGAAACGGGCCCTCAGGCCCGTTTCTCTATCAAAGTACCCTGCCAGTCAGAACAAGGTGAAGCTCAACCAGTAGCAGATGCCGGCCACAAAGGCCGAGGCCGGTATCGTGAAGATCCAGGCCCAGACGATATTGCCGGCCACGCCCCAGCGCACCGCCGACATGCGCTGCACCGAGCCCACGCCGACGATGGCGCCGGTGATGGTGTGGGTGGTCGAGACCGGGATGCCCAGTGCCGTTGCCAGGAACAGCGTCAGCGCGCCGCCGGTCTCCGCGCAGAAGCCGCCCACCGGCTTGAGCTTGGTGATCTTCTGACCCATGGTCTTGACGATGCGCCAGCCGCCGAACATGGTGCCCACACCGATGGCGATGTAGCAGATCCACACCACCCAGCCCGGCGGCGAGGTTTCCGTGGCGGCCAGATAACCCGAGGCCACCAGCAGCATCCAGATCAGGCCGATGGTCTTCTGCGCATCGTTGCCGCCGTGGCCCAGGCTGTAGAGCCCGGCGGACACCAGTTGCAGGCGGCGAAACCATTTGTCCACCCGCAGCGGCGAGGCACGCTTGAACAGATGCGCCACCACCACCATCATCAGCGAGCCCAGCATGAAGCCCAGCAGCGGCGAGACAAAGATGAAGAGCACCGTCTTGCCCACGCCGGTGGCGATCAGCGCCCCGGTGCCAGCCTTGGCAATCACCGCACCGACGATGCCGCCGATCAGCGCATGCGAAGAGCTCGACGGGATGCCGTAGTACCAGGTGACCACGTTCCACACAATGGCGCCGATCAGCGCACCGAAGACCACATGGTGGTCCACGATGCCCGGCTCGACAATGCCCTTGCCCACGGTCTTGGCGACCGCGTAGTGGAAAACGAAGACGGCGACGAAGTTGAAGAAGGCCGCGAACAAGACCGCATGCTGGGGCTTGAGCACGCCGGTGGACACCACCGTGGCGATCGAGTTGGCAGCATCGTGAAAGCCATTCATGAAGTCGAACGCCACGGCCAGGATGACCAGCATGGCGACGACCCAAAAGGCGACCTGCATTGATTCCATGACAGGCTCGCGCGCTCAGGAATTCTCGAGGACGATGCCCTCGATCAGGTTGGCCACATCCTCGCAGCGGTCGGAGATCGACTCGAGCTGCTCATAGATCGCCTTCAGCTTGATCAGCTCGCGCACATCTTCCTGCTCGCGGAACAGCTTGGACATGGCCGAGCGCATCACGCGGTCGGCGTCCGACTCCAGCTTGTCGATCTCCTCGCAGGTCTTGATCGCGGCCTCGGCCGTCTGCGGCTGGCTCAGCTTGGGCAGCAGCGACACGGCGTACTGCACCCGCTCGCAGCACTTGGCACTCAACTCACCCAGGCGCAACACTTCTTCGGGGATTGAGCGCACGTCATACAGCGACATGGTCTCGGTCGAGTCCTGCAGCAGGTCCAGGATATCGTCCATCGCATTGATCAGGCCGTGGATCTGCTCGCGATCGATCGGCGTGATGAAAGTGCGGTGCAGCAGGCGGTTGACCTCGGCGGTGACGCGGTCGGCATGATGCTCGGCCTTGTCGACCTCGGCGGCGTATTTCTCGCGCAGATTCAGGTCGTTGTAGTTCTGGATCATCAGCATGAAGGCGCGCGCGCCCTCGACGATCTGATCCCCGTGTTCATTGAACAGCTCAAAAAAATTGCCCTCGCGGGGCAGCAGCTTGCCAAACAGCATGAGTTCTCCTTGCGCCGCCGCCCTGCGCATGAGCACATGGACAACGCAATGTCACAAAAAATTCATCACCGCGTCACAAGCGGCAAAGGCAGGAGTGTAACGGCGAGCAGCGCACAAACCGGCGCCGGCCGGTTCAGTCGCCGGGCAGACGCTCCACGCGCTGGCCGGAAACAGCGGCCAAGTGGGGCTGCAAGACACCCAGACCCGGGGCCGTCAAATCAGGGGCGATCTCCAGCAACGGCAGCAGCACGAAGGCGCGCTGGTGCAGACGCGGATGCGGCACGCACAAATGCTCGCTGCGGATCTGCTCGTCGGCGTAGAGCAGCAGGTCCAGATCCAGGGTGCGCGAGGCATTGACAATAGGCCGCTCGCGGCCATGGGCCAGCTCGATGGCCTGCAGACGGCGCAGCAGTTCCTCGGGCGGGAGCGCCGTATCGAGCCTGGCCGCAGCGTTCAGATAGTCCGGGCCGCTGGCATCCACCGGCGCACTCCGATACAGGCTGGAGACCGCCAGCAACTCGGTGTCGGGCAAGGCCGCCAAGGCCTCGAGGGCCAAGGCCAGGGTCCGGGCCGTATCGCCCAGATTCGCGCCCAGCCCGATAAAAGCTGACACACGGGCCGGCCCAGCCAGTGTCATTCAGCAGCAGCCGCTTTGGCAGCCGGCTTGCGGCGCCGGCGGCGCTTCTTGGCCGGGCCGCCATCCAGCGAGACCGGCTCGCTGCCATCGGCCGGCAGGGTCGCCGGCTTGGGCGACGCGGTCTTGCGGGGCAGCTGGTGCACCTTGGCGCCGCCACGGCGCTGCTTGTCGGCCTCGCGCGCCTCGTCCAGCAAGGCAGCGCGCTCGTCGTCGCTGCCCAGCGCAAAGTCTTCCCACCAGTCGGCCAGGGCCGCATCGGTCTCGCCGGCATCGGCGCGCAGGCGCAGGAAGTCGAAGCCGGCGCGGTAGCGCGGCTGCTCGACCAGGGTGTAGACCCCGCTGCCGCTGCGGCGCTCGAAGCGCGGCTGCATCATCCAGATCTCGCGCATATCGGTGGCCAGCTTGCCGCGACCCGAGATGTCGCCAATGCGGGCATCAAACACCGCATCGATGGCCTGGGCCAGCGCCGGCACGGTCGCCTCGCCCTCCTCGCGGATGCGGGTCCAGCGCTCCAGCACCTCGTGCCACAGCATGCAGGCCAGCATGAAGCTGGGCGACACGCCACGGCCCTCGCGCACGCGCAGATCGGTGTCCTCGAAGGCCTGGCGCACAAACGTGCCGCGCACGCCCTCGTACAACTCGCCCTGCTCGTTGAGCATCGCGTCCAAGATAGGGAAGACGCCGCGCGCCAAGCCCTGCTTGCGCAGTTGCTCCAGGCTGGCCAGCGAATGACCGGTCTGCAAGAGCTTGATCATCTCGTCGAACAGGCGCGAGGCCGGCACATTGGCCAGCAGCGCCGCGCAGGCCTTGACCGGCGCACGCGTCTTGGGCTCCAGCTCGAAGCCCAGCTTGGCCGCGAAGCGCACCGCACGGATGATGCGCACCGGGTCTTCGCGATAGCGCGCCTCCGGGTCGCCAATCATGCGCAGCACGCGCTTCTTCGCATCGGCCAGGCCGCCGTGGTAGTCGACCACCAGTTGGCGCTGCGGGTCGTAATACAGCGCGTTGACGGTGAAGTCGCGGCGCGCGGCGTCCTCGACCTGGGGGCCCCAGACGTTGTCGCGCAAGACCCGACCCTCGGCGTCCACCACATGGGACTTGCCGGCGAGCTCGCTCTTGGAGGTCTTCTCGTTGCCGCTGACCTGCTCGGCGCTCTCATTGGCCAGCAGGGCGCGGAAAGTCGAGACCTCGATCACCTCATGCTCGCGGCCACGGCCGTAAACCACATGGACGATGCGAAAGCGCCGGCCGATGATAAAGGCACGCCGGAACAGGCCCTTGACCTCCTCGGGCGTGGCATTGGTCGCGACGTCGAAGTCCTTGGGACGCATACCCAGCAGCAGATCGCGCACCGCGCCGCCGACGATATAGGCCTCGAAACCCGCATCCGTGAGGGTCTGCACGACGCGCACCGCGCGCTCGTCCAGCAAGCTCGGATCGATGCCGTGATCCGCCACCTGCACCTCGACCCGTTTGCCCAGCACCGAGCCCGGTGCGCTCTTGGCCGGAGCCTTGGCCGAAGGCTTGCCCAGCAGCTTGTCGATGAATTTCTTGATCATGCGAAGAGTTTCAAAAGAGGCCAGCCACGCTGGCCGGCAATCGCTTCCAGCGCCGGCGTCGGATTCGTCGCCACCGGGTGGCTGACGCGCTCAAGCAAGGGCAGATCGTTGACCGAATCGCTGTAGAAGTGGATCTGCTCGAAATCCTGCCATTGTCGCCCCAAGCCGGCCAGCCATTGCTCGACCCGTGTGATCTTGCCGGCCTGGAAGGACGGCACGCCCCGGACCAGGCCACTGAAGCGCCCGTCGTCCTCGCGCTGCAGATCGACCGCGATCAGGTGTTCGACGCCGAAGGCCTCGGCGATCGGCGCGGTGACGAACTCATTGGTGGCGGTGACGATGGCCACAAGATCGCCGGCCTCCTGATGCCGGCGCACCAAGGCCCGCGCCTGCGGCAACAGCTGCGAGGCCATCACCTCGGCCATGAAGCGTTCGCGCGCGGCCAAGGCCTCGGCCAGCGGCCGTGCGCGCCACACCGAGGTCGAGAACTCGATGTACTCATCCAGGTCCAGCCGGCCGGCCTGGTACTGGGCGTAGAACTCGTCATTGCGGGCCCGCCAGGCCTCGCCGTCGGCCCAACCGATGTCGACCATGAAGCCGCCGAAAGCGTGGTCGGAGTCGTTCGGAATCAGGGTTCCGTCCAGATCGAAAAGTGTCAGATTCATGATTGGGAAGAAGGGGTTTGATCGGCCAGCATCTGGCGCAGCAGCGGCACGGTGACCGCGCGCTTGGCCGACAGGGCGAATTCATCGAGACGGTCCAGCAGGCCCATCAGGTGCTTGAGGTCACGGGCGAAGCGGGTCAGCAGATAGTCCATCACCTCGTCCGACAGGAAGATGCCGCGCCGATCGGCTTCGCGACGCAGCGCCGCCCTCACCTCCAGCTCGGACAGCGGTTGCAGCGCGAAGGTCGGGCCCCAGCCGAGCCGGGTGCGCAAATCCTCGCGCAAGACCAGGTCCACCGGTGGCGCGGTGCCGGTGGCCACCACCGCCAGGCCATGAGTGGCCGCCTCGACGAAGAGCTGGAAGGCGGCGTGCTGCTGGCCGGCGTCAAAACGCTGGCAGTCATCCATCAGCAAGAGGCTTGGCTGGCTGGGCAACTCCCAGGGCAGCACGGTGTCGGCGTCGTACCAGCCCACCTGGGCGCCTGCAGCCTGCCAGCGCTGGGCCAGCGCGCGCAGCGCATGGGTCTTGCCGCTGCCCGGGGCGCCCCACAGGAAGACCGGCGGCGCGCCCGCGCCCAGGCTCAGCAAATGAGTCAGCGCGGCGGCATTGCCACCCGGCAGGAAATTGTCAAAGCTGTAAACCGGCTCCGGGCCCAGCGACAGCGGAATCTGTTTCAAAACCAAACCAACACCCTCTCAACCGGTGTAACACCACGCGCCCGGGATTTCCAAATTGGCCGCGATTCTACGGGCCGTCATCAGTGCAGCGGCGGCTCGCCCCTGGCACGCAAGGCCTGCAGGCGCTGGCGCTGCTCGGCCCGGTCGGCCGCATCTGGGCGCAGGCTCAGGTAGCGCTCCAGATCGGCGGCCGCACCACTCCAGTGTTGCAGCGCCTCCAGCACCAGGGCCCGGTCACGCAGCTCCAGCGGCTCCTCGGGCAAGAGCAGCACCAGGCGCTGCTGCACCGCTAGCAAACGTGGCCAGTCGGCCGCGCTGCGGTGGATCTCCTTCAGATTGCGCAGCATGCGCGCCAGCAACTGGCGCGGGCCTAGCGCCTGCAGAAAAAACTCCAGCGGCGGCTCGGCAGCAGCCCCTCGGTAAGGCAGCAATGCCTCCTCGAGCGCCTCGCGCGACAGCGAGCGGCAGGTGAAGGGGTCCAGCACCACCTCGCCCTTCGGCAGGTGCAGGCCGACCAGAAAATGGCCGGGGAAGCCGATGCCGTTGGCGCGCAACCCGATCTGGCCAGCCAGCTCCATATAGATGACGGCCAGCGCAACCGGTATGCCGCGCCGGGTCGCGAGCACCTGGTGGATGAAGCTGTTGCCCGGGGCGTAGTAGTCGTTGACATTGCCGGCAAAGCCCAGCTCGTCATGGAAATAGCGGTTCAGCAAGAGCAGCCGGTGGCTGGGCGCGGCGTCGTCCGGCAACCGCCGGCGCAGGCGCTCGGCCAGCGCGTCGACCTCGGCCAGCACGGCCTGCACGTCCAGGCCCGGGTGCTCGTCCTGGGCTATGCAGGCCGCCGCCTCCAGCAGATTCAGTTCCCCGGCATCGGCCACCAAGGTGGCGAAATGTTCCAGGGCCGAGGGGGCTTGCCAATGTCGGGACAGCGTCATGAATCCGAGTTTATGCACGACGGGCAAACTGGCGCAGATTCAGCCCGCACAGGGCCAGCACACCGAAGTACAGCAGGGCCGATACCGCCAGGCTGGCCGCCATCAGCAAGGCACGCAGCAGTTCACGCTCGCCCAGCGCGATCCAGTCCAGCCGGGTGGCGATCAGATACTGCAAGCCCCCCATCAGCGCACTGGCCAGCAGCACCCGCAGGCCAAAACCCAGCCAGCCGGGTGACGGCGTGTAGCTGCCCAGCTTCACCAGGCCACGCAGCAGCCAGCCTGCATTGACCAACGCGCCCAGACCGATAGACAGGGCCAGCCCGGCCACGCCCAGCAGCGGCACCAGCGCGGCATTCATCAGCTGGGTCAGCACCAGCACGATCACCGCGATGCGCACCGGCGTGCGCATGTCCTGCTTGGCATAGAAGCCGGGCGCCAGCACCTTGATCGCGACCAGACCCATCAGGCCGGCGCCATAGCCCATCACCGCCGTGCTGGTCTGGCCCACATCGAGCGCGGTGAAGGCGCCGCGGTGATAGAGCACGGCCACCATGGGCTCGGCAAACACCAGCAAGGCCACCGCACAAGGCAGGGCCAGCACCACCACCATGCGCAGCCCCCAGTCCAGCATCGCCGAATAGGCTGCCGCTTCGCCACGCCCCTGGGCCGCCGACAGCTGCGGCGTCAGCACCGCACCCAGCGCCACGCCCAGCAAGGCGGTGGGAAATTCCATCAGCCGGTCGGCATAGGTCAGCCAGGACGCCGCACCGGCGCCGACAAAGATGGCGATCTGCAGATTGATGACCAGGGACAGCTGGGCCACGCCGACACCCAGCAGGGCCGGCCCCATCGCACCCAGCACACCCCTGACGCCGGGATGGTGCCAGGCCGTCCGCAGGCGCGCCGGCGACCAGCCCAGGCGCGGCAGCGCGCCGATGCGGCGCAACGCCGGAATCTGCACCAGCAGCTGCAACACGCCGCCGACCATCACGCCGATCGCCAGCGCATAGATGGGCCGCCAGCCCCAGGCCTCCATCTTGGGCAGCAGCAGCCAGGCACAGGCGATCACCGACAGATTCAGCAGCACCGGCGTGGCCGCCGGCACGACGAAGCGCCGCCAGGTATTCAGGATGCCGGCCGACAGCGCGACCAGGGACATGCAGCCGATATAGGGAAACATCCAGCGCGTCATCACGATGGCGGCCTCGCGCCCATCGGCCGGCAGCCCGGCACCGAGCAGCCAGATCAGCAGCGGCGCACCGACGACGCCCAGCACGCAGACCACGATCAGCGCCCAGAGCAGCACCGTGGCCACGGCATCGATCAGGCTGTGCGTCGCCTCATCCCCGTCGGCCGCGCGGGTGCGCGCCAGGATGGGCACGAAAGCCTGGGAAAATGCCCCCTCGGCAAACAGCCGCCGCAGCATGTTCGGGATCCGGAACGCGACCTGGAAGGCATCGGTCAGGCTGGAGGCGCCGAACAGCGCGGCCACCAACTGCTCACGCACCAGGCCCGTGATGCGCGACAACAGGGTCAAAACGGAGATCGTGGAAGCAGCGCGCAGCAGATTCATGAAGGGTTACAGAGCGTGTGGAGGGGCCGAAGCCGGCGCATTATCCGCGCTGCGCTGCAGCACCCGCCTCGATATCGGCACAGAGTCTTTGCCACAGCTTTCACAAAAGTGCTACACTCGCGGTCTTTGCACCATCTGGGTAGATACACAACATGGCAAGCTCTTCCAAAGCCAAAAAGAAAACCGTCCGTCTGGCATCGGGCCGCAAGCGCGCTCGTCAGGACGTGAAGCTGAACGCCGCCAACACGGCGCTGCGCTCCAAATTCCGCACGGTCATCAAGAACGTGCAAAAGGCTGTGATCGCTGGCGACAAGACCAAGGCCGCTGAGCTCTTCAAGACCGCCCAGAACGTGATCGACTCGGTCGCCGACAAGGGCATCTTCCACAAGAACAAGGCAGCTCGCCACAAGAGCCGCCTGTCCGCCAAGATCAAGGCGCTGGCCGCCTGAAAACCAGATCTGGTGCAAAGCAAAAGCCCGCTTCGGCGGGCTTTTTCATGTCCGGCTCGCTTCAGCGGGCTTTTTCATGTCCGGCCCAGACCTGCGCTCGCATGCATCTGCCGCGCGCGCAGCCAGTCCGACACCGCACGCGCCACCCAGGGCGGGTCATCGAGCGGCAGATCATGGCCGGCCTGGGTATGCAGACGCAGCGGCACCCCCCAGGCACGGCTGAGGGACTGCGAGCAGCGCCAGTCGACCAGGGTGTCCGCCTGGCTGCACAGCAGCAGCATCGGCGCATGCGGCCGGCCACGGCTGGCGCGATAGCGCATCGCCGCCAGCAACTGGCGCACGCCATTGCGCATCCCTACCGGATGCTGGCGCTGCAGCGCCACCCAGGACTCCAGCACCGGCTGGGGCTCGGTCACCATGCGCGAGGTCATTTTCAGCACCCTCGCCTCGCGCCAGCGCACCCCCAGCCGCAGCAGGCCCAGGGCCAGCAGCTTCCAGTAATTGGCCGGACGCAGGCGATGGAAGAAGGGGCTGTAGGGACGCAGGCTGGTGTTGATCAGCACCGTGCCGCCGACCTCGTCCGGATAGCGCGAGGCCCAGTCGCATGCCACCATCGCGCCCAGCGACATGGCCAGGAGATGCACCGGCCCGGTCTGCCCGCGACGCGCCAGCTCGGCCCGACAGGCCTCCACCATATCCGGCACACGGCTGGGGCTGGCCTCGCGGTACAGCGCACCGTTGCCGGGCAGGTCCAGGGTCATGACCCGGGCGCCCGGTTGCTGGGCGGTGATTTCCTGGGTGAACACCGCCGGGAAGGTGCCCCAATGGCCGGCCTCGCGGGTCAGTCCACGCAGCAGCACCCAGGTCACAGGCTCGCTCATGACACCCTCCCGCGCCGGTACCAGCGCGTCAACGCACGCTCGCGCTGCTCGGCGCGCTGCTCGGGCCGGGGCAGCCAGCGCTCGGCACCGCTGGCGGCCCGCGACACGAAATCCAGCCAGCTCATATGCCGGCGCAGCACCCGCTGCTGGCGATGGCCGATCAGCGGGTTGAACATGCCTTGGCGCGAGAACATCTGGCGCGGATTCTTCTTGACCCACAGCCAGGAGCCCATCTCCAGAGTCAGCGGCAGCAGCATGCACTCGGGCCGCTCGCAGGCCTGCAGATACAGATGGTCCCAGAGATCGCCATGGGTCAGGTACTGCCGGCTCTGCGGCTCGAATACATAACGGTGCTGAACATGGGTCTGATCCAGGATCTCGGCCAAGGCATGGATCTCGGGCAGATGCTCGATCGGCACGGCGGTATGGGCAAAGGGAAACCAGATACGGTCGCTCAGGCCGAAGCCCGAATGGCAGTCAACGCTGATCGCGAAGCGGTGGCTCAGCAACTCCTGCCGCACCAGCGCGCACAAGGCCTCGCTCTCGAGCTGCATCGGCGCGCCGGCCGCGCCCCGATACCAGGGCAGATTGGCACTGATGCGCTGGCCACCCAGCATGAAAGGCGCGCCGCCGCTGGCCTCGACCGGCGCATTGCGCATCAGATCGACACCTTGGGGGTTGGCCCGCGTGCCGCGCCAGACGCCGCCGGGATTGACCATGGGCATGAACACCATGCGCAGCGACTCAAGCTGGCGATGCAGGGTCGAATCCCAGCGCAAGCGTGCGACCAGGCTGCCCAGATAAGCCATCACGACCTCGGCACCGATGCGCTCCAAGCCATGCACGCCGCCAAAAATGCCGATGGCCGGCACATCCGGATCGGGGTTGCCGAGGCAAAAAGCCAGCACAGGAAGCCGTCGGCCCGCCACTTCGACATCGCAAAGCTGGCGCTGCTGCAGATAAGGCGCGCCCTGCTCGACAAGGCGTTCCATTTCCAGCAATTCGATCAAGGGGGACGGCTCTACGGCCTGTGTGCTGGACACCCGGGCTTCCAATTGGTGAGGACCTGAAGCATAGACGCCGCAGTTGCGGCCTCGATATACCCAGCACGATTACATCCCGTCACACGATAGACATCAAGTGTGCGTAGCGTGAACAGCACGAAAACCCGTCCCCTGTTGCGATGACACCCAGCCACTCTCTGAAGCTTCGTCCCGCGCTTGCACTGGCCAGTGCCTGTTTATGGGGTTTGATTGAGTTGCTGGCCCTGTGGCGTTCTCGGCACTTGCGCCAGCGATAGGCCGCGTTGCTCAGCCGGCCGGTGGCTTGTCGGGCAGCAGGCAGGCCTCAGCCACTTGCAACTGGTTATCACGCGCGAAGTTCATCACAAAATCCCAGGCCATAGGCTCCAGCGCCTTCAGCTCTTCATTGACGATCACGCATTTGATGCCGTTGATCACGCGCGGCACACAGTAAGGCGAGTAGCCGATGTGGGCACCCGGGCCGCCGCGCGAGCCGCCGGGCCGAAAGCAGGACATGGCGCCGGCCAGCCGCTCGGCCCAGTCGCTGGGGCGAAACGTGCGTCCGTCCAGAGTCAGGCCCTGAATAAAGACTTCGCGCGGTTTGGGGGACTGGCTCATGCGTCTGACAAGGGGTTCAAACCCAGGCACCGAGGAGATGGCTGCGGCGGCCCGGTCTGCCGCGACTCGCGGCAAGAGCGCTATTGTGCCTCGGATGTGTTGCGCCGCAGCAAGACGGGGGCTTGCAGGCCGCACCAAGGGCGGCAGTTCTGCGCACAAAGCGATGGCTGCGCGAAACAGCCCCCTTAGAATTGTGCACAGGGGCGGCCAGACCGCCCCTGCCTTTCCCAACACCCACCACCGATCCGGAGAGTTGATGAACGCTGTGCCTGCCGTACCGTCCGAGCCGCATGTCATGCAAACCTATGGCCGCCTGCCCGTTGCGCTGTCGCACGGCCAGGGCTGCTGGGTCTGGGACGTCAACGGCCGACGATATCTGGACGGGCTGGGCGGCATCGCGGTCAACACCCTGGGTCATGCTCATCCGAAACTGGTGCCGGCGCTGCAGGAGCAAGTTGCCAAGCTGATCCACACCAGCAACTACTACCATGTGCCGCTGCAGGAACAGCTGGCCGCCAAGCTCTGCGAGCTGTCGGGCCTGAGCAATGCCTTCTTCTGCAACAGCGGCCTGGAAGCCAATGAGGCGGCGCTGAAGATCGCCCGCAAGTTCGGCCATGACCGCGGCAACAGCCGCCCGGAATGCATCGTCTTCGAAGGTGCTTTCCACGGCCGCTCAATCGCGACGCTGTCCGCCACCGCCAACCCCAAGGTGCAGGCCGGCTTCGGCCCGCTGGTCGAGGGTTTTGTGCGGGTGCCGCTGAACAATATCCCGGCGCTGGAAGCCGCGCTGCAGGCGCACCCCAACGTCACCGCGATCTTCCTGGAAACCATCCAGGGCGAAGGCGGCATCAATCCCGCCCGCATCGAGTTCCTGCAGGCGCTGCGCAAGCTCTGCGACCAGCACGACATCCTCTTGATGCTGGACGAGGTGCAATGCGGCATCGGCCGCACCGGCAAGTGGTTTGCCCACCAATGGGCCGGCATCCAGCCGGATGTGATGCCGCTGGCCAAGGGTCTGGGCTCGGGCGTGCCGATCGGCGCCGTGGTCTGCGGGCCACGTGCGGCCAAGGTGCTGCAACCGGGCAATCACGGCACGACCTTCGGCGGCAATCCGCTGGCCATGCGCGCCGGGGTCGAGACCCTGCGCATCATGGAAGAGGAAGGCCTGCTGGCCAATGCGGCCACCGTCGGCGCGGCGCTGAAGGCCGGGCTGGAGCGCGAACTGGCCGGCGTGGCCGGCGTGGTCGAGATCCGCGGCCAGGGCCTGATGCTGGGCATCGAGCTGTCGCGCCCCTGCGGCGTGCTGCTGGGCCAGGCCCTCGAAGCCGGCCTGCTGATCAGCGTGACCGCCGACAAGGTGGTGCGCCTGGTGCCGGCGCTGATCCTCAGCGAGGCCGAGGCGGCGCAGATCGTCGCCCTGCTCTGCCCGCTGATCAAAGCTTTCCTGGCCCAGCCATGAAGCCGGGGATGAGCTTGATGCGCCACTACCTGCAGTTCAAGGACTTCCGGGCCGAGGAGTATGTCTATCTGTTCGAACGCGCCGCACTGATCAAGCGGCGCTTCAAGAACTACGAGCGCTACCAGCCGCTGCAGGACCGCACGCTGGCGATGATCTTCGAGAAGGCCAGCACCCGTACCCGGGTCAGCTTCGAGGCCGGCATGTACCAGATGGGCGGCTCGGTGGTGCACCTGACCACCGGCGACAGCCAGCTGGGCCGGGCCGAGCCTATCGAGGACAGCGCCCGCGTGATCAGCCGCATGGTCGATCTGGTGATGATTCGCACCTACGAGCAGACCAAGATCGAGCGCTTCGCGGCCCACTCGCGGGTACCGGTCATCAACGGCCTGACCAACGAGTACCACCCCTGCCAGATCCTGGCCGATCTGTTCACCTTCATCGAAGCGCGCGGCATGAACCACCGCGGCGTCGTCGATGTCGACTGCCTGAAGGGCCGGGTAGTGGCCTGGGTTGGCGACGGCAACAATATGGCCAACACTTGGCTGCAGGCGGCCGAGATCCTGGGCTTCACGGTCCATGTCAGCACGCCGGGCGGCTACGAGGTCGACCCGGTCGTGGCCGGCATCAAGAACACCGACTGCTACAAGGTCTTCAAGGACCCGATGGACGCCTGCCGCGGCGCCGATCTGGTGACCACCGATGTCTGGACCAGCATGGGTTACGAGGCCGAGAACGAGGCCCGCCGCGCCGCCTTTGCCGACTGGTGCGTCGATGCCGAGATGATGGCCGTCGCCAAGCCCGATGCGCTCTTCATGCACTGCCTGCCGGCGCATCGCGGCGAGGAGGTCGCGGCCGATGTGATCGACGGTCCGCAGTCGGTGGTCTGGGAAGAAGCCGAGAACCGCATGCATGTGCAGAAGGCCCTGATGGAGTACCTGCTGCTGGGCCGCATCGGCTGAGACTCAGCGCGGCTTGATGCTGTCGGCCAGGCTGCCGACCGGGTAGTAGCGCTGGAAGGTCTTCCAGACGATGCCGCTGCGCGAAGCCTTCTCCAGGGCCTCGCGCAGCACCGCACGGTCCTGCTCGCTGACCGAGGTCTTGGAGATGTAGGCACCGCTGTCGACCCAGGGCAGCTCATCGACCGGCTCGTAGCGCAGCCGCTCGATCAGCGGCTTGAAGCGGGCATCGGCCAGCAAGGCCCCGACCAGGATGGACGGCGCCATGATGGTGATGTCGGCCAGACCGGCCTGCAGCATGCGCCCCACCGAGACCGGGTCTACATCGAGAAAAAGCCGCCCCTGGGCACGCAGATCCCTGATCAAGGCCTGGTAGGCTTCGCCGTAATCGAAGCCGCGCACCAGCGCGACCCGCAGCTCCTTGCGCTCGCGCAGCTCCTGCAGGCTGCGCACCGGCGCGCGTTCCGCGTTCAGCGAGATCAGCGTGGCGCGTGCATAGATCAGCGGCACAAAATATCCGAACTCGTCGCGGCGCGGCGTGCGGGCCGCCGGTATCAGCAGATCGGCACGGCCATTCTCGAACATGGCCTCCAGTCGGGCCCGCGGCACCGGAGTAAACAGGAAGCTGCAGCCGGTGATACCGCTCAGCACCTCGTGATAGACCCCGCCGATGCCCTCGTCCGAGACGATCATGCTCAGGCCGACCGGTGCCGCCGGCACCTGCATGGCGCGCGAGCAGTCGGCCAGCGAAGGCGTCGACAGGCCCAAAGCCATGGGCCACAACACGATCCGGCGCAGCAGGCGCCCAAGACTCTCAATCATCACCCAACCCTTTGACGAGTGATCCGCGGCGGCAGATGCAGAGCAGCCAGCATAGCTCAGCCTGCCGTCAGCCCCCTGTAGCATGATGCGCCCATGAAACTTGCGCTGATCACCGACCTGCATGCCAATCGAGAAGCCCTGACGGCCGTGCTGGCCCATGCCCAGGCCCAGGGCTGCGACGGCCACGCTTTTCTGGGTGACTATGTCGGCTATGGCGGCGACCCCGGCTGGGTGCTGGACCGGGTGCGCGAACTGGTCGATCAGGGCGCGCCGGCGGTGATGGGCAACCACGACAGCGCGGTCGTCCATGGCGCGCTGCCGACCATGCGCGAGGATGCCCGCGCCGCTGCCGCCTGGACCCGCGAACAGCTGAGCACCGAGCAGCTGCGCTTCCTGGCCGAGCTGCCGATGACGGCCAGCCGGGGCGACTGCCTGTTCGTCCATGCCAATGCCTTCGCGCCCGAGGGCTTCGAATACATCCAGGGCCGTGCCGAGGCGATGCGCAGCCTGCAGGCCACCGACCGCGCCTACACTTTCTGCGGCCATATGCACGAGCCCATGCTCTACCACCTGTCGGGCACCGGCAAGGCCGGCGACTTCTGCCCGGTGCCGGGCGTCGAGATCCCGCTGCTGAGCCATCGCCAGTGGCTGATCATCCCGGGCTCCTGCGGCCAGCCGCGCGATGGCAATCCCGAGGCCTGCTATGCCTGCTTCGACACCGAGACCGGCCTGCTGAGCTTCCAGCGCGTGCCCTATGACGTCGAGGCCGCCGCCGCCCGCATCCGCAGCTCCGGCCTGCCCGAGGCCGTGGCCGAGCGCCTGGCCGCGCGGCTGAGCCAGGGCGAGTAGACCGATGAGCGACGGCGCTCCCCACAGCACGCAAGACCTGCCCCTGCCCGGCCCGCTGGTGCCAGGGCTGGTGCTCGATGGCTTCCGCCTGGACGAGCACCTGCACCAGGGCGGCATGGCCAATCTCTGGGCCGTGACCCGCGTCGAGCCCGGCGACGGCCTGCCGCTGATCATGAAGCTGCCACGCATCAAGGGCGGCGAGGACCCGGCCACCATCGTCGGCTTCGAGGTCGAGCAGATGCTGATGCCGGCATTGAAGGGCCCGCATGTGCCGCGTTACATCGCACGCGGCGACTGGACGCGCCAGGCCTATATCGTGATGGAGCGCATCGACGGCCCCTCGCTGCGGCCACGGCTGGACGATGCACCGCTGCCGCTGGACGAGGTGGTGGACATCGGCATCAAGGTGGCCACCGCCCTGCATGCCCTGCACCGCCAGCATGTGGTGCATCTGGACATCAAGCCCAGCAACATCATGTTCCGCCCGGACGGCGTGGCCGTGCTGGTGGATTTCGGCCTGTCGCGCCACAGCCAGCTGCCCGATCTGCTGGAAGAGGAGTTCGAGCTGCCCATGGGCACCGGCCCCTATATGTCGCCCGAGCAGGTGCAGTTCGTCCGCAACGACCCGCGCAGCGATCTGTTCGCGCTGGGCGTGATGCTCTACCACCTGGCCACCGGCGAGCGGCCCTTCGGCCAGCCCTCGTCGGTGCGTGGCCTGCGTCGGCGCCTGTACATCGATCCGGTGCCGCCGCGCGCGCTGCGCGCCGAGATCCCGCCCTGGCTGCAGGAACTGATCCTGCACTGCCTGGAGGTCAAGGCCGAGCGCCGCTACCAGAGCGCGGCCCAGCTCGCGCTGGATCTGCAGCGACCCGAGGGCATCGCGCTGACACGCCGCGCCGAGCGCCTGCAAACCAGCTCGGTGGTCAAGACCTTCAAGCGCTGGTTTTTTGCGCTGGGCGCCGAGCCCTCGCCTGCGGCCAGTGTTGACGAGCAGGTGGCGCGCAGTCCCATCATCATGGCGGCGGTCGACACCGAGGCCGCCACCCCCGCCCTGCTGGCCCAGTTGCAGGAGACGGTGCGGCGCCTGGTGCAGGCCGAGCCGGGTGCGCGGCTGGCCTGCGTCAGCGTGATGAAGACGGCCCGCATCGGCATGGACGAGCTGACCGACAAGGCCGGCCAGAGCCTGCATGTCAAACAGCTGATCGCCTTGAAGCACTGGGCCCGCCCGATCAGCCGCGCGCTGGCGCTGGAGGATGGGCGATTGACCTTCCATGTGCTGGAGGCGCCCGATGCGGCCCAGGCCCTGATCGAGTTCGCCGCCAAGGCCCGGGTCGACCATCTGGTGATGGGGGCCAGCGGCAGCTCGGCGCTGCGCCGCTATCTGGGCAGCGTCTCGGCCCAGGTGGTGGCCGAGGCGGAGTGCAGCGTGACGGTGGTGCGCGCCTCCTAAAATCGGGCCATGTCTGCGCCTCCCGCCAATCCCTGCATCGCCTGCGGCGCCTGCTGCGCCAGCTTCCGGGTCGATTTCGCCCGCGAAGAGCTGCAAAGCGAGGGCGGCTGCGTACCCGACGGGCTGGCGGTGGATCTCAACCCCAACCTCAGCCGCATGCGCGGCACCGATCATGCCCGGCCGCGCTGCGCGGCGCTGGTCGGCACGGTGGGCATCAAGGCCAGCTGCGGTATCTACGAATGGCGGCCCGGCCCCTGCCGCGAGTTCGGCCTGCGCGCACCGATGGGCATCGGCGACGAGGCCTGTGCGCGGGCGCGGGCCCGCCACGGCCTCGCGCCGCTGTAGCCACGCCCTCGGCCGCTACTGCACCAGTCTGACATTGCGCAGGCTCTCCAGCTTAGCCGCATACATCTGACGGTCCTTGACGGTGGCGCTGTTGTCGCGCGCCAGCGCCAGATGCTTGCGCGCTTCGCCGAGCTCGCCCAGGCCGTAGTTGGCCAGGGCCAGCCAGAAATGAAACTCGTGGAAATAGGCCGAGCGCTCGATCTCGCGGGTGAAGAGTTTCTTCGCGGCTTTGAAGTCGCCGGCCCGCATGGCCACCACGCCCTCGTCGAAGTACTTGAACGGCGGATTGGGCTGGATGTCGCGCAGCTTGGCGCTCAGCAGTTCGGCCTCCTCGCGCCGGCCCCTGTCCTTCAGCACCAGGATCAGATTGGACAGGGTCTGGGCATTGGCCGGTTCCTCGGCCAGGACGGTGCGAAACACCTGCTCGGCCCGCTCGGCATGGCCATGGCGGCGGTAGATCACGCCCAGCGTGTTGTAAGCGGCGATGAAGCGCGGATCCTGGGTCATCGCGCCACGCGCCCACCAGTAGGCCTCGTCGGTGCGGCCCTGCTGCAGCAGCTCGGCCGCGCGGTTGTTCATATACATCGCGATCACCGTGCTCTCATCGATCACACGGCTGCGCTGGCCGCGCAGCTGGTCGGCCGGCAGGAAGTCGATGACCAGCAGCTCGGCCTCGAAGGTCCGCGCGCTGCGCTCGTAGACGGGCCGGCCCAGGCTCAGATTGATGTGGCCGCTGAGGAAATAGAGATCACCGCTGCGGCTCCACAACTCCTCGACGTAGACGCTTTGGTAGCGCACCGGCAGGCCCAGCGCCTTGGCGAATGCCGAGGTCATCAGCACCAGGGACAGGCAGTTGCCGCGGCGCGCCTCGAAAGCCTCGGCGGCACTGCGGGTGATGCTGGCGTCGTACTCCAGCTGCAGCTTGCTCTTGTTGTAGAGCGCATCGATCAGGCCCTGGCGGCTGCCTTCGCGGCGGGCCTGCTGGGCGATCTCATGGTCCAGATAGCGTTGCATCTCGGGGCTGAGCTTGAACAGGGCCTCGGCGCCCAGCGAGGCAGGCGCCGGCGCGAACAAGGCATCGTCAAACAGGCGCTGCGGCTGCGGCGCGGGCGGCGCGCTGGCACAACCGGTCAGTGCAGCAAACCCGAGTGCGAGCCAGAGAACGGCCAGGGGTTTCATGGTGCTGTCTCCTGCGAACATGGCGCCGGCCAGCCTGTTGCGACCGCCGTGCGTCCCTTGTTCCAAAGCTAGCACCGAAACCCCTGGCTCGCCAGTGCGCAAAGCCGTGCCGATGCCCTCAATTCAGCACATAGACCAGGGCGGTGCGCGCCGGCACCGTGAAGCGCCCGGTTTCCGGCTCGAAGCCAGCTTGCTCGACTGGCCTCGTGTCGGCGGCCTGCGGTGCCAGATGCACCGGATGCAGCCGGTAGGCCAGACCGCGCGCATCCGGCAGGCTCAGGGTCTGAGCGGTGCTGCCGGTGTTGACGAAATAGATCAGCCGCTCGAAGCCGGCGCCGGCCAGGCCGCGGCCGTCCAGCTCACCCACCAGCAGCAGCGGGTTCTGCTGCGGCCCGGTGTTGTGGAAACGCAGCCTTTGCTGCACCGCCGCCGCCGTGGCCAGGCGGAACAGGCTGGAACTGGCGCGGATGCGCAGCAGGTCCAGAAAGGCATCGCGGGTCCAGCGGATCTGGGCCGGCTCGGGCTTGATCAGCGGGTTGTTCAGCACCGGGCGCAGCAGCGCGTAGTTCGCGCCGTTGTCGGCCTTGGGCGGCAGTCCGGTGCCGAAATAGTTGTCGCTCAGCGACCAGTCCAGGCGGTTGAACCAGTCGCCCGAGTCGTAGCTGTTGCGGTCCAGCGACTTGGAACGCAGGGTCTCGATGCCGGCATGGAAGTAAGGCACGCCCTGGCTGAAGGCGGTGACGGCCATGCCCAGCAGCTGCACGCGAGCCCGGTCCTCGCGCGAGGTCTGCTGCGGCAGCTTCAGCGCATTGATGTCGAACAGGGTCTGGTTGTCATGGTTGTCGGCGTAGTTGACCACCTCGCCCGGCGCCGAGGCATAGCCGGCCGGCTGGCCGGCGTAGTCGATCTGTTCCAGGCGCCGGCGCTCGCCGCCAAAGGTCTGCAGCTGATAGCCGCGCAGCGAGCCGGCCAGGCCGACCCGGACCAGGTCGGCGGCACGCAGCAAGTCTTCGCGCGTGGCCGCGCCGCCCAGCGCGTTCGGTTCATGGTGCAGGCCGTTGAGCCAGCCCTGGCGGCGTATCAGATCCTCGCCGCCGTCGGCCGCGCCGCCGCCGCGCAGCGCGTCGCGCGCCCGGTCGCTGAAGGTGGCGATGCCGCTGCCGTTGAGCGACAGCTGCGAGGCCTGGATAAAGCGCCGGCCATCTGCCACCTCGCCGAAGTTCCAGCCCTCGCCGATCAGCTGCACCGGCCGGCCCAGCTCGCGCCGCAGCCGCGCCTGCAGCCGCTCCATCGCGACGCGCGGCTGATGGCCCATCAGATCGAAGCGGAACGAAGCCATTTTGTACTCGCGCGCCCACAGCAGCACCGAGTCCTCCATCAGCTTGCCCATCATGCGGTGCTCGGTGGCGGTGTTGTCGCAGCAGGTCGAGCGCTCCACCTGGCCCTGGGCGTCGTAGCGCTGGTAGTAGCCGGGCACGATGCGGTCCAGCACCGATTTCTGATGCTGGCCGGCGGCGGCCGTGTGGTTGTAGACCACGTCCATGCCGACTCTCAAACCGGCTTCGCTCAGCGCCTGCACCATCTGGCGCAGCTCGACGATGCGGCGCGCGCCGTCCATCGCATCGCTGGCATAGCTGCCTTCGGGGGCGTTGTAGTGCAAGGGGTCGTAACCCCAGTTGAAGCAGTCGCGCTCGGCCAGTGCCATCACCGCCGCCTGCTGGGCCTCGCTGTCCGGCGCCGCCGCCGGCACCTGGGGCACGGCGCAGCCGGTCTCGGGAATCGTCGCGATATCGAACACCGGCAGCAGATGCACATCGGTCAGGCCGGCCTCGCTGAGCGCGCGCAGATGCTGCATGCCCAGCGAGCCGGCAACGGTGAAGGCCTGGTACTTGCCGCGCTGGGCTTCGGGCACCGAGGCGTCATTGATCGAGAAGTCGCGCACATGCAGCTCATAGATCACCATCTCGGTATTGCGCTTGACGCGATCCGGCAGCTGCAGCGCATCCCAGCCCGGCGGCTTCAAGGCCGGCGCGGCCAGATCGGCGATATAGCTGCGGCGCGAGTCGGCGCTCAGGCTGAGCGAGTAGGGATCGGTGACCCGGTTGCGCAGCCGGCCGACGCCGCGCACATGGGTCTCGACCAGATAGCTGTAGTAGCCGCCGCTCAGATCGGCGGGCAGGCTTAGCGACCAGATGCCGGTGGCGGCGTCGCGCCGCATCGGCAGGGCCTGCTGCGCCGCCGCCGCGGCGCCGGCGTAATGGCAGAGATGCACCGCGCGGGCCGTCGGCGCCCAGAGCTTGAAGCCGGTGCGGCGGCCGGCGACGACGCTCACCCCGAGATCCGGCACGGACTCGGCCCTGGCATAGAGATCGTCCAACGCCGCGGCGGCCTGCAGGCCGGTTGCCTGCAAGACCTGACCCCGCTCGTCCTCCTGAACCAGCAGCATCTGGCCGCGCAGCAGCTCCGGCAGGTGCGCCACCGCAGATTCGGGCACAGCCAGCAGCAGCCCCGGCCCCAGATGGCCGAAGCGTCCGGCCAGCGCCGGCGGCAGGGCTGCCGAGCGCGGCGTCAGCGGCACCACGCCATCGAAACCGCTGACCTGGTGGCCGGCTCTCGCGTCCAGCTGCCCGGCGGCCGAGTGATAGAGCTTGAAACGCCCGCTGGCCGTCAGCGCCGGCCACAGCAGCAGGCGCCGGTTCAACCAATGGCCGCGCGCATCCATGGCCGGCGCCGCAACGAGCAGCTGCTCGAAGCCCGGCGCATCACAGGCCGCGCGCAGCTCGGCGCTGTCGTCGGCCGCCTGCGCGGCCCCGGCCAGCAAGGCCAGCATCCCCGCCCACATCCCGATGCCGCATGCGGCCATGGCTTGCTTCTTGTATTTCATTTTCAAAATAGTAGCAAAACTACATCAACAACCCACTAGCGACTTTCACCAACAACTTCCAATCCATCGATGTTTCACCTATGCTGCCGCCAAACCAAATCGCTAGACAAGTAATTTAGCTACATCATCGAGACAATGATCAAAACCCTTATCCTGGCCGCTGCGATGGCCGGCAGCGCAGCCGCCGCCGACCTCGGCCCGGTGCCGGCCCGCGACCCCGGCAGCCGGCTGGCACCCGGCTGGCAGCATGGCGCCTTCATCGAGATCTTTGTGCGCGGCTACCAGGACAGCGATGGCGACGGCATCGGCGATCTGCGTGGCCTGACGGCGCGGCTGGACTATCTGCAGGACCTGGGCATCAAAGGCATCTGGCTGATGCCCATCACCGCCAGCGCCGACCGCGACCACGGCTATGCGACGACCGATTTCCGCGCGCTGGAGCCGCAGTACGGCAGTCTGGCCGATTTCGATGAGTTCCTCCGTCAAGCGCACCGGCGCGGCATCGGCGTCATCATCGACTATGTGATCAACCACAGCGCCGCCGCCCACCCGCTGTTCCAGCAGGCTCTGCAAAACCCGGCCAGCCCCTACCGCGACTGGTTTGTCTGGCAGCAAGAGTCCCCGAGCGGCTGGGACATCTGGGGCCAGAACCCCTGGACCACAACGCCGACCGGCAGCTATTTCGCCACCTTCGGCCCCGCGATGCCGGACTTCAATCTGAACAATCCCCAGGTCTGGGACTACCACCTGAACAGCCTGCGTTTCTGGCTCAATCGCGGCCTGGACGGTTTCCGGCTCGACGCCGTGCCGCATCTGGTCGAGACCGACGCCGTCGAATGGAATGACCAGCCCGAGAGCCGGCGCCTGACCAAGCAGCTGCAGGACCTGATCAAGCGCTACCGCCAGCGCCACGTCGTCTGCGAGGCCACCGCCAATCCGCAGGCCTATGCCGACCCGGCCATCTGCGGCAGCGCCTTCGCCTTCGGCCTGGAGCATCAGATCATCAAGGCCGCGCGCGGCGAGCCGGCCGCCATCCAGGCCGTGGCCGACTATTTCAGGACGGCGCCGCCGACCATGGCGACCATGCTGGCCAACCATGACATCTTCGCCGGCGCGCGCATCTGGGATCAGCTGGCCGGCGACGAGACCGCCTACAAGCTGGCCGCCGCCAGCTATCTGCTGATGCCCGGCACCCCCTTCATCTACTACGGCGAGGAGATCGGCATGGCCGGCATCCCCGGCCTGCCCGGCGACGAACCGCTGCGCGGCCCGATGAGCTGGCGCAGCGATGGCGGATTCAGCCGCGCTGAGCCCTATCGCCAAACCTCACCGAATGCCGCCAGCCACAACGCCGCCGCCCAGGCTGCCGACCCCGACTCCCTGCTGAATTTCTACAAAGCCATGCTGAGGCTGCGCAACACCCTGCCCGCCATCGCCCGCGGCAGTTACGAGGCCGCCCGGGTCGAGGGTCAGGTCTTGAGCTTCCGGCGCCGGCTGGGGCGAGAGCAGACCCTGGTCGTGATCAACTACGGCGCGCAGGCCGCGCCGACGCCGCACATGACCCTGCCGGCCCGGGCCAGGCTGCAGGCCGTTTATCCTCGCGGACAGACGCGGCTGCGCGCCGATGCGCAGGGCCGGCCGTCCATCCCGGCCCGATCGGTCGCCGTCTACCGCATCAAGCCATGAACATCCTCGCAAGCACTCTGGCCGCACTCGCCCTCGGCGCCAGCCTTCTGATGAACACAGCCCTCGCCCACACCCTCTCCCGCATCGAGCCGCCGTCCTGGTGGGTCGGCATGGCCGAACCCGGCCTGCAGCTGCTGGTGCATGGCGAGCGCATCGCCGAGTTGAACCCCAGGCTGCAGCCCTATGCCGGCGTCAGCCTGCGCAAGGTCCACCGGGTCAGCAGCCCCAACTACCTGTTCCTCGACCTGCAACTGGACGCGGCCGCCCGGGCCGGCGAGCTCGAACTGCACTTCGACAACGCTCAGGGCAAGACCGTGCTGACGCAGCGCTATCTGCTGCAGGCCCGCGAGCCCGGCTCGGCCCAGCGCCAAGGCTTCGGGCCCAAGGACGCGATCTATCTGGTGGTGCCGGACCGCTTTGCCCAGGGCGACCCTGGACTGACGGCCCGCGCGGGGATGCGGGAGGGGCTTGACCGCGCATCACCGGGCGGTCGGCATGGCGGTGACCTGAAGGGCTTGCGCCAGCATCTGGACTACATCGCCGGCATGGGCTTCACCCAGCTCTGGCCGACCCCGCTGAGCGAGAACAACAGCGCCGCCTACAGCTATCACGGCTATGCCGCGACCGACTTCTACCAGGTCGACCCGCGCTTCGGCAGCAATGCGGACTACCGCAGCCTGGTCGCCGAGGCACGCGCCAAGGGCCTGGGCGTGATCCAGGACATCGTGCTCAACCACATCGGGGGCCAGCACTGGTGGATGCGCGACCTGCCCGACCCCGACTGGCTCAACCAATGGCCGGCCTATACCGAGACCCATCACGCCCGCATCAGCCTGCTCGACCCCTACGCCGCCGCCAGCGACCGCAAGCGCTTCACCGACGGCTGGTTCACCACGACGATGCCGGACCTGAACCAGCGCCACCCGCTGCTGGCCAGCTACCTGACCCAGATGAGCTTGTGGTGGATCGAGTACGCCGGGCTCAGCGGCATCCGCACCGATACCTACAGCTATTCCGACAAGGACTTCCTGGCCGCCTGGTCGGCCCGGCTGATGCGCGAATACCCCCGGCTCAATATCGTCGGCGAGGAATGGAGCCCGCACTCGGCCATCGTGTCCTACTGGCAGCGCGGCAAGAAAAACCACGACGGCTATGTCTCGCAGACGCCCAGCATGATGGACTTCCCGCTGCATGGGGCACTGCTGGCCGGCCTCAGCGAACCCGAGGACCAGGGCGGCGGGCTGATCAAGCTCTACGAGGCCCTGGCCCATGACTTCGTCTACCCGGACCCGGCGAATCTGGTGCTGTTCGAGGGCAACCACGACACGCCGCGCCTGCATTCGTTGCTCAACGGCGAGCTGGCGCTGACCAAGATGGCCTGGGCCTATCTGGCCGTGACGCGGCGCATCCCGCAGTTCTTCTACGGCAGCGAGCTGCTGCTGCAAAGCCCGAAGCAGCGTGACGACGGCGTGGTGCGGGCCGACTTCCCCGGCGGCTGGGCGGGCGACAGCGTCAGCGGCTTCAGCGGCCAGGGACTCAGCGCGCAGCAGCGTCAGGCACAGGACTGGCTGCGCCGGCTGCTGAACTGGCGCAAGAGCTCGCAAGCCGTGCATGCCGGGCGGCTGATTCACTACACGCCCGAGCAGGGTTGCTATGTGCTGTTTCGCCAGCTGGGCACGCAAACCGTGATGCTGGTGCTGAACAAGAACGGCAGCGAGACCCAATTGGACACGCGGCGCTTCGGCGAGGTGCTGGGGCTTCCGGCCCATGGGATCGACGTGATGAGCGGCCAGCGCCACGAACTGGGGCAAAGCCTGACCCTTGCGGCGCGTTCGGCCCTCGTCCTGGACATCAGGTCATCAATCGCTCCAGCAGCCGCGCCACATGAACAGCCTCGCGCTGCGCGCCATCCTTGATCTGATGCCGGCAGCTGGTGCCATCGGCCACGACGATGGCCTCGGGCCGGGCGCGGATCGCAGGCAGCAGGCTCAGCTCGGCCATCTGCATCGACACCTCGTAGTGCCTGGCCTCGTAGCCGAAGCTGCCGGCCATGCCGCAGCAGCTGCTCTCGATCAGCTCCGGGCTCGCACCGGGAATCAGCCGCAGCACCTCGAGGATGGGAGTCACCGCGCCGAAGGCCTTCTGATGGCAATGTCCGTGCAGCAGGATGGGCGCCTCCGCAGACCTGAATTTCAGATCGAAGCGGCCGGCCCTGGCCTCGCGGGCGATGAACTCCTCGAACATCAGCGCCTGGGCGCCGACGACCTGGGCCGGTTCGCCCAGGCCCATCACCAGAGCCTCGTCGCGCAGGGTCAGCAGGCAGGAGGGCTCCAGGCCCACCACCGCGATGCCGGCGCTGGCCAGCGGCAGCAGCGCGGTGATCAGCGCACCCGCCCTGGCCTTGGCCTCATCGACCTGGCCGCTGGCCAGATAGGTGCGGCCGCAGCAGTGCTGGCCGCCGTCCTTGCTCACCTGGTGCAGGGTATAGCCGGCCGCCTTCAGCACGCGGGCGGCGGCCAGCGCGTTCTCGCTCTCGAAGCTGCCGTTGAAGGTGTCGACGAAGAGCACGGCTGCCTTCTCGCCCGCCGCCAAGGTGGCCTCAAGACTGGAGAACAGGCCCTCGTCCGGTGCGCGCCAGAAGGTGTCGCGGCGCCAGCGCGGCAGGCTGCGCTTGGCCGAGAAACCAAGTAGTTTTTCGGTCAGCCCCGGCAGGCGCAGATTGAAAAGCCAGGGCGCACGCGCCCCCCAGGCCGCGTAGTCGGGCAGCGCGGCGACCAGCCGGTCCTTCAGCGTCCGCCCATGCCTGGCCTTGTAGTGCGACAGGAACTCGATCTTCATCCGCGCCATGTCGACGCCGGTGGGGCAGTCGCGCTTGCAGCCCTTGCAGCCGACGCACAAGGCCATCGTCTCGGCCATCGCCTCGCCGGTGAAGGCGCCCTCGCCCAGCTGGCCCGACAGCGCCAGCCGCAGCGTGTTGGCGCGGCCGCGGGTCAGGTGTTGCTCGTCGCGGGTGACGCGGTAGCTGGGGCACATGGTGCCGGCGTCGAACTTGCGGCAGTGGCCATTGTTATTGCACATCTCGACCGCCTTGGCCAGGCCGCCGGTGCTGTCGCCGCCGCTGCCGGGCGCGGTCGTGGCCTCGGTGACCGGATCGTTCTGCACATTCCAGGCCGACCAGTCCAGCGCCGGCCTCAAGGTAATCGTGCGGTAGGGCTTGGGTGCCGAGGCCGGCGGGAAACGGAACAGCGCGCCCTCGTCCATCTTCGGCGGGTCGATGATCTTGCCGGGGTTGAACAGACCGGCCGGATCCATATGCTGCTTGATCGCGCGGAAGGCCTCATTGAGCTTGGGGCCGAACTGCCATTCAATCCACTCGCCGCGGCACAGGCCGTCGCCATGCTCGCCGCTGTAGGCGCCCTTGAACTTGCGCACCAGGGCCGAGGCCTCCTCGGCCATCGCCCGCATCTTCAGCGCGCCGTCGCGGCGCATGTCCAGGATGGGCCGCACATGCAGGGTGCCGACCGAGGCATGGGCATACCAGGTGCCGCGGCTGCCGTGACGCGCGAACACCTCGGTCAGCGCGTCGGTGTACTCGGCCAGATGCTGCAGCGGCACCGCGCAGTCCTCGATGAAGGACACCGGCTTGCCGTCGCCCTTCAGGCTCATCATGATGTTGAGCCCGGCCTTGCGCACCTCCCAGAGGTTTTTCTGCGGCGCCTCGTCGGCCATCTCCACCACCGTGCCCGGCAGGCCCAGCTCGCCCATCAGCTCGACCAGCTCGGCCAGCTGCCTCAGCAGGGGCGATTTCTGCGGGCCGGAGAACTCGACCAGCAGGATGGCTGCCGGACGGCCGATCAGCGCGGTCTCTATCGTCGGCCTGAAGGCCGGGTTGGCCAGGCTCAGCTCTATCATCGTGCGGTCGACCAGCTCGACCGCACTGGGGCCCAGCTTGACGATGTGCTGGGCCGCATCCATCGCCGCATGAAAGCTCTCGAAATTGACCACGCCCAGCACCTTGGCGCGCGGCAGCTCGGCCAGCTGCAGGCTCAGGCTGCGGGTGTAGGCCAGCGTGCCCTCCGAGCCGATCAGCAGATGGGCCAGGTTGACGCTGCCGTCGTCGGTATAGGGCCGCTCGTTCTGGCAGTCGAAGATGTCGAGGTTGTAGCCGCCGACGCGGCGCAGAACCTTGGGCCAGTGCTCGGCCAGCTCGGCGCGATGGCTCAGCGCCAGACCACGCACGAACTCGGCGATCCCGGCCGCACGGCCGGCGGCAAGACCTGACACCGGCCCGAAATCCACGAGCGAGCCATCGGACAGCCAGGCGCTGGCGCCGACCACGTTGTGCACCATATTGCCGTAGGCGATCGAGCGCGAGCCGCAGGAATTGTTGCCGGCCATGCCGCCCAAGGTGGCCTGGGCGCTGGTCGAGACATCGACCGGATACCAGAGCCCATGGGGCTTGAGCTGCGCATTCAGATGGTCCAGCACCAGGCCCGGTTCGACCGTGGCGCGGCGCTGCTCGACATCGACGTTCAGCACGCGGCGAAAGTGCTTGCTGTTGTCGATCACCAGGGCCGCGCCGGTGGTCTGGCCACACTGGCTGGTGCCGCCGCCGCGCGGCAGCACCGGGATCTTCAGCTCGCCGGCGATCGCGATCGCGGTGGCGATGTCGCGCTCGGTCCTGGGCACGAACACACCCAGCGGCATGATCTGGTAGATCGAGGCGTCGGTGGCATAGCGGCCACGCGAGCCGGCATCGAACTTCACCTCGCCCTCGGTCTCGCGGCGCAGGCGCTGCTCCATCAGCAGCACATCGCCGCTCATCGAGCGGCCTCGGCCGGATAGATAGCCCCGTCCCGCAGCAGGGCCAGCACCGCGTCGCGCTTGGCCAGCACATGCTGGATCAGCACCTCGCGCAGCCGGGCGCCATCGCGCGCGGCCAGCGCCTCGATCATCTGCTGGTGCTCGGCCAGCGCGCGCGCCCATTTGGCCTCGTCCTGGTTGGTGCGAAAGCGCAGCGACTGCACGCGGGCATTGATCGCGCGATAGGTCTGGGCCAGCACCGGGTTGCCGGCCGCCTCGTTGATCGCGCTGTGGATGCGGGCATTGAGCCGGTAGTAGCCGGACAGATCGCGCCGCGCATGGCAGGCCATCATCTCGAAATGCAGGGCGCGCAGCTCGGCGATCTCGGCCTCGGCAATGCGCTCGGCCGCCAGCGCGCCGGACAGGCCCTCCAGCTCGGCCAGCAGCTCGAAGCTGTGCATCACATCGGCCTCGGTCAGCTTGACCGCGACCGCGCCGCGGTTGGGCAAGAGGTCCACCAGCCCCTCGGCGGCCAGCAACTTGATGGCCTCGCGCAGCGGGGTGCGCGAGACCTGCAGCTGCTCGCTGAGCTCGCGCTCGTTGAGCTTGGCGCCCGGCGCGATCCGGCCTTCGACCAGCATGGTGCGCAGGCGCGCGGACACCTGCTCATGCAGGGCCAGGTGGGACATCTTGACGATCTCGGCCATGGCTGAAAACTCCTTCGCCATATTTTGCATGCAAATTTTTACCCCCAAGAAGCCAATGATTAAGGGTATTCCAAGGTGCAGCCCTTGTTTTTGCATGCAAAACTAGCCCAAGGCAAAGAACTCGGAAAGACCCCCATGCTCCAGCTCGACCACCACCCCACCGGCCGCCACTTCCTGCAGATCCCCGGCCCCAGCCCGGTGCCGGACCGCATCCTGCGCGCGATGAGCCTGCCCACCATCGACCATCGCGGCCCCGAGTTCGGCGCGCTGGGCCGGCAGCTGCTGGCCGACATCAAGCCCATCTTCAAGACCCGGCAGCCGGTCCTGATCTACCCGGCCTCGGGCACAGGCGCCTGGGAGGCGGCCCTGGTCAACACCCTGAGCCCCGGCGACGAGGTGCTGATGTACGAGACCGGCCACTTCGCCGCGCTATGGGCCAAGCTGGCGCTGCGGCTGGGGCTCAAGCCCGAGATCCTGGCCTGGGCCGGCGAGGACGAGCACCTGCCGCAGGCGCCGAGCTGGCGGCGCGGCGTGCAGGCCGAGCTGATCGAGGCGCGGCTGAAGAAGGACGTCGACAAGAAGATCAAGGCCGTCTGCGTCGTGCACAACGAGACCTCGACCGGCGTGACCTCGGACATCGCCGCGGTGCGCCGCGCCATCGACGCGGCCGGCCACCCGGCCCTGCTGCTGGTCGACACGATCTCGGGCCTGGCCAGCGCCGACTACCGGCATGACGAATGGGGTGTGGACGTGACGGTCAGCGGCTCGCAGAAAGGCCTGATGCTGCCGCCGGGCATCAGCTTCAACGTGCCCTCGGCGCGCGCGCTGGAGGCCGCCAGGAGCGCCCAGCTGCCCAAGGCCTACTGGGCCTGGGACGAGATGCTGGAGATGAACAAGGACGGCTACTGGCCCTCGACACCCAATACCAATCTGCTCTATGGCCTGCACGAGGCGCTGGAGATGCTGGCCGCCGAAGGGCTGGACGCGGTGTTCGCCCGCCACCAGCGCTGGGGCGCCGGCGTGCGCGCCGCAGTCACGGCCTGGGGCCTGCCCATCCAGTGCGCCGATCCGGCCGTCTACTCGCCGGTGCTGACCGGGGTCATCATGCCGGCGGGCGTCGATGCCGACGCGGTGCGCCGGCTGATCTACGAGCGCTTCGACATGTCGCTGGGCACCGGCCTGGGCAAGCTCAAGGGCCGCATGTTCCGCATCGGCCATCTGGGCGACAGCAATGACCTGACCCTGCTGGCCACGCTGGCCGGCTGCGAGATGGGGCTGAAGCTGGCCGGCGTCCGGCTCGCCGGCAGCGGCGTGCAAGCGGCGATGGATTATTTCGCCGCCCACGCGGCAGCCGCACTGAAGCGGGGCTGAGCATGGACGCTGATCTGGCCGCCCTGCTGACCCAGGCCTGGATGGACGGGCCGGTCGCGCTGCCGCTCGAACTGACACCTCTCGACGCCGCCTCGTCATACACGGTGCAAGACCTGACCCTGCTGCTGCGCGGCCAGCAGGCAGCGGGCTGGAAGGTCGGGGCCAAGGGCGCCGACGGCCCGGCCCAGGGCGCACCGCTGCCGCAGGTGCTGCTCAGTCCGGCACGCCTGCAGCCGGCCCGCTTCGGCCGCTTTATGGGCCTGGAGCTGGAGATCGCGTTCCGGATCGGCCGCGAGTTCCCGGTGCGTCCGCAGCCCTATGGCCTCGAGGAAGCGCTGGCCGGCGTCGACGGCGTCTGTGCCGCCATCGAGCTGGTCGCCAGCCGCCTGCGCCCCCATGGCGACAACAAGCCGCTGGCACCGCTGGCCCAGCTGGCCGATCTGCAGAACCACGGCGCGCTGGTCGCCGGCGCCTGTGTGCCCTATGACCCGGCCTTCCCATTCATTGCGCCCGCACTGAGCTGGCAGTTCGACGGCCGCGACATCGCCCCGACTCTGCCCGCCAACCCGGCCGGCGATCCGCGCCGCCTGCTGGTCTGGGTGCTCAATCATTGCCGTGAGCGCGGCCAGGCCGTCCCGCCCGGCACGCTGATCACCACCGGCACCTATACCGGTGCCTATCTGCCCGAAGGCCCCGGCGAGGCACTGGGGCAGATCGCCGGCCTGCCCCCGGTGCGTTTGGTGCTGGTTTGATGCTGTTCTGATCGACCGCGCGTTCCTTCGCTCGATTTCCCATCACAACAGGAGACAAAGCATGCAAAGACGTACCCTGATCCAGGCGGCCGGTGCGGCCGCCGCCGGCCTCGTCGCGCCCCGGCTGCGCGCCCAGGCGGGCGACTGGCCGGCCGGCCCGGTGCGCATCATCGTCGGCTTCCCGCCAGGGGGCGGCACCGATGCGCTGGCCCGGGTGGTCGGGCAGAAGCTCTCGCAGATGTGGGGCCAGCAGGTGCTGATCGAGAACAAGGCAGGCGTGGCCGGCGTGCTGGCGGCCGAGTATGTGGCGCAGCAGCCGGCCGACGGCAGCGTGCTGCTGATGGCCCATATCAACAGCCATGCGCTGGCGCCCAGCCTGCAGCCCAAGCTGCGCTACAACATCGAGCGCGACTTCACGCCCATCGTGCTGGTGGGCGTCACGCCCAATCTGCTGATCGCGCACCCGGGCCAGCAGGCCAAGACCGCCAAGGACATCGCCGCGCTGTGCAAGGCCGAGCCCGGCAAGATCAGCTTCGGCTCGGCCGGCAATGGCTCGGCGCAACATCTGGCGCTGGAGCTGTTCAAGCAGCAGGCCAAGGTCGACGCGCTGCACATTCCCTACAAGGGCAGCGGCCCGCTGCTGACCGACATCATGGGCGGCCAGATCCAGTACAGCTTCGAGACGATGACGGCGGCCACGCCCCATGTGAAGAGCGGCAAGGTGATCGCGGTGGCCCAGACCCGCACCAAGCGCGCCAAGGGCCACCCCACCGTGCCCACCATGCAGGAGCAGGGTTTCGAGGGCTTCGAGGCCACCACCTGGTATGGCCTGGCCGGCCCGGGCAAGCTGCCCAAGGCCATCACCGACAAGGTCAACCGCGACGTCAATACCGTGCTGGCCATGCCCGATGTGCAGGAGAAGCTGGACATGTACGGCGCCGAAGACGGCGGCGGTTCGGCCGACAAGTTCAAGCGCTTCATCGAGACCGAGACCGCCAAATGGGGCAAGGTGGTCAAGGACGGCAAGGTGACGATTGATACCTGAGTGTCGGCTGCGGCTAAGACAGGCGCGGCTTTGAGGGCGCGAAGTGGGGCGGGCCATGCCGTGCTCGCTTTTGCATCAGAAAGTCGCGCCACCCTGGAGCGCTGGGCCGGTGATGCCGATACTAGGTCAAGCTATTTTGCCTATGCCGGCATCCGCATCCGCTTTCGCAAGCTCCTGTCGAATGCCGAGGCCGGCACAAAACGCCTGAGCAAGCTGACCGTTGCGGCGTCACGACCAGCGGCGTAGCGCAGTTGCGGCTTCGCAACCGTCGCAGCGGCGACGATCGTCTCGGCCACGACCTCCGGTGGGTCGGCTTTCGCAGTCTCCGCGTTCATCACGGCTTCAGCGTTCGCTCGCGCCAGCGCATAGTGCTCGCTCTTCTGGTCGGCCATCAAAGCCTTGCTCTCGAACGTGGTGCGCGTGTAGCTCGGTTCGACGAGAACGACCCTGATCCCGCTGACTCTGAGTTCGTGGTCGAGCGACTGCGAGTAGCCCTCCACAGCGTGTTTGCTCGACGAGTACAGCGCCATGAAGGGCGCGGGAATCAGGCCCATCACCGAGCTGATGTTGACGATGCGGCCCGACCGCTGCTGGCGCATCGCGGGCAGAACAGCGTTGGTCATGCGAATCACGCCGAAGAGGTTGACATCGAAGACGGACCGGGCCTGTTCGAGCGAAGACTCCTCCGCAGCGCCGATCAAGCCAAGGCCTGCGTTGTTGACCAGCAGATCGATACGGCCGGTCTTGGCAAGCACCTCGCGCACCGCCGCTTCAACCGTCAGGTCGTCGGTCACGTCACAGGCCACATAGTCGATGCCGGGTAACCTCGTCTTCGGGGGCCTGCGGTAGGTCCCGAACACGCGGTAGCCGGCGGCATGCAGCGCGTGGGCGGTCGCCGCACCAATGCCTGCCGTCGCCCCGGTGACAATGGCCACGGGCTGTTGTTTTTGATCTGTTGTCATTGATCTCTCACTTTCCACTTGAATCTGCCAGTGACAGGCTATTGCCAATGCCTGTTTTGGATATCGAATCGAGGTGTCTATCCCTCAAGCGGTGGCCGTCGTCGACGCCGTGGTGGGCACCACGGCCGGGCTGTCGCGCCGGACGCGGAACCACGCGGCGTACAGCGCTGGCACGAAGACCAGGGTCAGCGCCGTGGCGACGATGAGGCCACCCATGATCGAGATGGCCATCGGTCCCCAGAAGACGCTGCGCGACAGCGGGATCATCGCCAGCACTGCGGCGGCGGCCGTCAGCACCACCGGTCGCGAGCGCCGCACCGTGGCGTCGACGATGGCGGTCCACGGAGCGACGCCTCGCCCGATGTCCTGGTCGATCTGGTCGACGAGAATGATCGAATTGCGCATGATCATCCCGCCCAGCGCAATCACGCCCAGCAGCGCGACAAAGCCGAACGGCGCCTGGAACAGCAGCAAGGCCGGCACCACGCCGATCAGCGCCAGCGGGCCGGTCAGGAACACGATGAGCAGGCGCGAGAAACTCTGCAGCTGGATCATCAGCAAGGTCAGCATCACGGCGAACATGACAGGAAACACCGCGAACAAGGCCTTGTTGGCCTTGTCGCTCTCCTCGATGGCACCGCCCTCTTCGATGCGGTACCCCGGCGGCAGGCTGTCGATGATGGCTTGGAGCGACGGCCGGATCTGCGCCGTGGCATGGGGGCCCTGCACGCCATCGACAATATCGCTGCGCACGGTGAGCGCCATGTCGCGGTTGCGCCGCCACAGCACCGGCTCCTCGAAGCCCGGCTCGATGCGCGCCAGCTGCGATAGCGGCACAGTGACACCGCCGCGCGTGAACACCTGCAGGTCGCCCAGACCACCGATGTTCTTGCGTTCCTCGGGCGTCGCCCGCACCACCACGTCGACAAGCTCTTCACCGCGGCGTATCTGCGTGACCGGTGCACCGTCCAGCGTCGTCTGTACCAGGCTCTGAATGTCGGCACTGCTCAGGCCCAGCAGCCTGGCCTTGTCCTGGTCGACATGGACCTGCACCGAGCGGACCTGCTCGTTCCAGTCCAGCTGCGTGTCGCGCACCAAGGGGCTTTCGCGCACTGTGTCGCGCACGCGGTAGGCGATCTCGCGCACCTGCGCCTTGTCAGGCCCGATGACGCGGAACTGGACCGGAAAACCCACCGGCGGGCCGAACTCCAGGCGCTGCACACGCGCCCTGACATCGGGAAAGGCCTCGTCCTTGTCGAAGAGCTCCATCAGGCGAGCCCGCACGCGTTCGCGCTGCTCAATACCGGCCGTCTTGACGACGAACTGGGCAAAGCCTGGATTGGGCAACTCCGGCTGTATCGACAGATAAAAGCGCGGCGTGCCGGCGCCGGTGTAGGCGGTGAAGAACTCGATGTCCGGGTCCTTCGCGAGGAGGGCCTCGAGCCGCTTCACCTGGTGCTCGGTGGCGGCGAACGAGGCGCCCTCGCGCAGCCGCAGATCCACCAGAAGTTCCGGCCGCGAGGCGGTGGGGAAGAACTGCTGCTGCACCTTCAGCATGCCGGCGCCCGCGACAGCGAAGGCCAGCACCGTGAGGGCCAGCACCCAAGCCCGGCGCTGTACCGCCCAGTCCACGACCTTGCGCAGCCGGTGGTAGATGGGCCGATCGTAGACGTCATGGTGGCTGCCGGCTGCCAGGTTCTTTGGCAGCAGCAGCATGCCCAGGTAGGGCGTGAAGACCACGGCGACCAGCCATGACAGGATGAGCGCCACACCCACGATCCAGAAGATGCCGCCCGCATACTGCCCGGCGATCGACTTCGCAAACCCCACCGGCATGAATCCGGCTGCCGTGATCAGCGTGCCGGTGAGCATGGGGAATGCGGTGGACGTGTAGACATAGGTTGCCGCACGCATGCGATCCCAGCCCTGCTCCAGTTTCACCACCATCATCTCCACCGCGATGATGGCGTCGTCGACCAACAATCCGAGCGCGATGATCAGTGCGCCGAGCGAGATGCGGTCAAGATTCCAGCCTGCGGCATACATGACGGCAGCGACCAATCCGAGCACCAGCGGCACCGACGCGGCCACCACGATGCCGGTGCGCCAGCCCAGGAACAAGAACGAGACGGCCAGCACGATGGCCAGCGCCTCAAGAAACACGCGCTCAAACTCCCAGACCGAGTCCGCCACCACACGGGGCTGATCCGCGTACTGCTCGATGTGCACGCCCATCGGCAGCTCCTGACGCAGCTGCGCCAGGAGCTCGTCAAGCGCGCGCCCGAAGTCCAGCACATTGCCATTGGCTTGCATCGTCACGCCGATGGCCAGCACCGGCACGCCGTTGTGGCGGATGGTCATGTTCGGCGGATCCTCGTAACCGGAGCGAACGGTCGCGATGTCGGACAGCCGCAGCAGCTGACCGCCCACCTCTACCGTCACGTTGGCGACGTCCGCAGCGCTGTGCAAACCACCGTCCACCCGGACCTGCACGCGGTCGTGGGTGGCATCGGAAGAACCCGCCGGGGCGACCAGGTTCTGGCGCGCCAGCGCATCGAACACCGCCGTGGGCGGGATGCCCAGCGCCGCCAGCCGCCGCGTGGACAGCTCCACATACACACGCTCGGCCTGCTTGCCCAGCACATCGACCTTGGCCGCACCGGCCACGCCCTGGATGCGCCGCTTCACGTCTTCGGTGATGACGAGCAACTCGGCCATCGAGAGGTCGGGGGCACTCAGGGCGTAGAGCACGCTGTAGCGGTCGTTGTACTCGTCGTTGAAGAAGGGACCACGCACGCCCTCGGGAAACTCCTGGCGCACATCGCCGATCTTCTTGCGCACCTGGTACCAGGCGTTTTCCAGCTCCTCCGTGCTGCTGCCGCCCTTCATCCACAGCGTGATGCCACCGTAGCCCTGGCGCGCGAAGCTGCGCACGTACTCGAAATGATCCAGCTCCTGCAGCCTGCGCTCGATGCGGTTGAGCACCTGGTCCTGCACGTCCTGCGCGGTGGCACCGGGCCACACGACGATGGCTGTCATCTGCGGCACGTCGAAGTTCGGGTCCTCCAGGCGGCCCAGCCGGCTGAAGGACAGGCCGCCGACGATCAGCGTCGCGATCAGCAGAAACAGCACCATCGGCCGGTGCGTGACGGCCCATTCCGAGAGATTGAAGCGTTTCATGAGCTGCTCTTTGTCATCGTGGCCGGGGCGGCCTCGGGTGCGCGCTCGATGGCGCGAACGGCGATGCCGGCATCCAGCTTCTGAGCACCGACACTGACGACACGGCTGCCAAGAGCCAGGCCGGAGACATGCACGGAGGCGTCATCCACGCGCAGCACCTGAACCGGATTGAAGACCAGGCCTGAGCCCTTGGCGTTCAGCACCCAGACGCCTGCCGACCCGCTGGCCTTCACCAGTGCGGTGACCGGCAAGATCGTGGCCGCCGGGCCGGCGGGCTGTCCGGACAGGTTCAGCTGCAGCGTGCTTCCCAGCGGCAGGGCGGCGACGGCGGCACGCGATTGCGGGGCTGCGGCGTAGCGCACGCGAAAAGTCCGGGCCTGCGCGTTGGCCACAGGAGAGAGCTCGCGCAGGACCAGCCGCAGTGCAGGCGTCGTGTCATGCCAGGGCGCGGCCGAGGCAGCGAGCCCGCGTACCCGGCCGACCCATTCCTCCGGCAGGTCGGCGACGATCTCGCGCTCGCCTTCTCGCGCAATCGACAACACCGGCTGGCCTTCGGCCACCACCTGACCGCGCTCGAAGCGCAGCGCGGTGATCACGCCGGCATAGGGCGCGAGCAGCGAGGTGTAGCCTTCCCGATTGCGCGCCAGGTCCAGTTGGCGGCGGGCCTGCTCCAGCCGGGCTGCGGCCGCGTCAGCGCGGGCCTTCTGGCGCTCGTGGTCGGCAGCGCCCACCGAGCCATCGGTCAGCAGGCGGCGCAAGCGGGCCTCGTCGGACGCGGCCTGCTGCGCATCGACCGATGCCGCTTGCACCTGGTCGGCGGCGGCTCTTTCGGCAAGCCGGTAATCGACCGGGTCCAGCCGCGCCAGCGCCTGGCCGGCCTTCACAACGTCGCCCACCTCGACCAGCCGGTCCACGACCTTGCCGCCGGCGCGGAATCCGAGGTCCGTTTCGACACGGGCCCGCACAACGGCGGTGAACGAGCGCGTCTGCGAAGACGCGGCCTGCGTCACGGTGGTCACGAAGACCGGCTTGACGACGGCCACGGGAGCAGCCGGTTCGCTGCAGGCGGCCAGCAGCGCGGCGGCAACGGTCGCGAGCGACACGGCGGGTAAGGTCCTGTTCACTGGGGCATCCTTGCGGCAAGAGAAGAAGTCATGGCGGCGCTGACCTGGCTTGGCGCGAGCCCGCCACCCAGGGCCTTGTAGAGCTGCACCTCGGACAGCAGCTGCTGAAGGCGGCTGTCCGACAGCGCGAGTTCGCTGGACAGCACAGAGCGCTGCACATCCAGCAGCACCAGCAAATCGATCTGTCCTTCGCGTTGCAGCGACTGCGCGCGCTGAAGCGAGCGGCGGCGGTGCTCGACGGTGCGGGCCAACGCGGCGGTGCGCTCGGCTTCCTGAGCACGCATGAGCAGGCTGTCCTCCACCTCCTGCACGGCCACCAGTACTGCCTTCTGCCAGGCCAGCAACGCCTCCTCGGCGCGAGCGGACTGACCACGAATGCCGGCGTCGATGCGGCCGGCGTCGAAGATCGGTGCGGCGAAGGCCAGCGCGACGTTGGAAAAGCGCACCGGGGCGAGATCCAGCGAGTTCAGGCGCAGGTCCTGGCGGCCGACGAGCGCGCTCAGAAAGAGCTTGGGCCACCATTGCGCGCGTGCCTCGGTGCCGCGCAACGTCTGGGCTGCGACAAGCGCCTCGGCGGCGATCAGATCGGGACGGCGCCTCAGCAGTTCGCTGGGCTGGCCGGTGCCGATCTGCCGCGCGGCGGGCCATGCAAAGACATCGATCTGGCGGACGACAAGCGCCGATGGGTTGCGGCCCAGCAGCACGGCCAGTCGTGTCTGCGAAGTGCCGGCCAGCATCCGCAGCGCAGGCACTTGCGCATCGAGCGCGTCGGCCTCGGCACGTGCACGGTCCAGGTCGAAGGCACTGGCCTGGCCTTCTCGGAAACGGCTCTCCACGCGGCTCGCTGTCTCACGCTGAGCCGCTGCCAGGGCTTGCACGATGCGCAGTCGCTCCCCGGCACCGCGCAGCACGAAGTACTGTCGTGCGACTTCGCTAGCCACCAGCAGCCGGGCGCCATTCACGGCAGCGCTTGCGGCGGCAGCATCGGCCTGCGCCGCGTCGCGCGCGGCGCGCACGCCACCGGCCAGGTCGATCTCCCAGGCCAGGTCGACACCGGCACGCAGCGCACGGGTGTCTGGCATGCCTTGCTTCACCGGCGCCGGCAGTCCGCTGTCGCTGCGCGAGGCGGACGCCTGCACGCCCACGGTGGGCCACAGACGAGAGCCCTGGGCATCGTGGCCCGCGCGGGCCTGAGCGACGCGCTGCAGAGAAATCGCCACATCCTGGTTGGCCGTCAAGGCCTCCTCGATCAGCGTCGTCAGCGTCGGATCGCCGTAGCCCGCCCACCATGCGTCATCAAGGCCTTGGGCTGACGCGGCCGCCGGCCCGGCCTGAGCGAATGTGGCGGACAGCGGCATCGGCGGGACCAGGGATTGCAGAGGCACCCCCGAGCAAGCCGACAGGAACGCCAGTGCCGCGACGGCCGGCGTCAGACGGATCCAGCGAGAACCGGCATGAGGGCCGCAGCGCGTGGTGGGCGTTGTCATTGGCTTCATATAATGTACTTACAAGTACACTAAGTGTAGCGAGCTATACTGGACTGTCAAGTACAGAAATTTGCCAATGCCAAAGATCGAGGACGACCTTGCACCAGCGCCGCGTCGCGGCCGACCGCGCGACCCCGAACGCCTGAGGCGCATCATGGAAGCGGCGAGAAGCCACTTTGACGCGCAAGGTTTCGAGCGGGCCAGCGTCGACGCCATCGCCAGCGACGCGGGCGTCTCGAAGATGACCATCTACAGCCACTTCGCTTCGAAGGAAGGTCTGTTCGAGGCGGTGATCCGTGATCGCACCGATCGCGTGATGGGCGGGCTGGCCGGTGTGGAGGCGCTGGACCCGGAGCAGCCCGAGAAGGCGCTGCTGGCCATCGGCGCGCAGTTCCTCACACTGGCGCGCGAGGAAGATGCGCTGGGCCAGTTTCGCTCGCTATACGGCGCCGCCGGAACGCAGCGCGAGGCATGCCTGGCTTTCTACAGGCAAGGGGCCGACAGACTGATCGGCGACCTGGCCGCCTATCTGCGCCGCGCTGACGCGCAGGGCGCGCTGCACATCAGGCACCCGCGTCAGGCGGCCGATCTGTTCCTGTCGATGTTTCTTGGCGATGGCCACATCCGCGGGCTGTTGATCCTCGACATGCCCGACGCGCGCGAGAACAAGGCTCTGCTCCGGGAAGCCGTTCGGGTGTTCATGGCCGCCTACGCCAAGGCGCCGTGACGGGTTGCGCGCCGGCCTGAGCAAGCGTCACCGCTGCGGCTGCAGTCATCCATCCTTCGAGCCCCCCGCATGCGCAAGGCCTCGCGCGCTCGACCTCGCGTTGCTATGCTCAGCACCCATGTCGCCCGAGCACGAACAGCTTCGATCCGCGATCCAGGCGCTGGAGGCCCAGCGCGGCTTGCTGGGCGACGCGGTGGTGGACATGGCGGTGGCGCCGCTCAAGGCCCAGTTGGCCGCACTGCTTGAGCCAGCGCCGCCTGCCGAGGCAGCCCAGACCCTCAGGCAGGTCAGCATCCTGTTCCTGGACGCGGTCGGCTCGACCACGCTCTCCCATCGCCTCGACCCCGAAGCCATCAGCGCCGTGATGGACGATGCCCTGGCGCGTGGCACGGTGATCGTTGAGGCACACCACGGCAAGGTGCTGCAGTACGCCGGCGACAGCATCCTGGCCGCCTTCGGGGCCGAGGAGTCCCACGAGGATGACACCGAACGCGCCGTGCACTGCGGCCTGGCCCTGCTCGAACTCGGCAAGCAGCTCGGCGCCGAAGTCGAGTCCGCCCACGGCCACGCCGGCTTCAACGTCCGCGTGGGCCTGCACACCGGCGCCGTGCTGCTCGGCGGTGGGGTCGATGGCGACGCCAGCATCCGCGGCATTGCCGTCAACATCGCCGCCCGCATGGAGCAGACCGCCCCGGCCGGCGCGCTGCGCATCAGCCACGACAGCTATGCGCAGGTGCGCGGCCTGTTCGATGTCCAGGCGCAGGCGCCGCTGATGGTCAAGGGCGTCGACAGCCCGATCCGGAGCTACCTGGTCAAGAGCGCCAAGCCGCGCAACTTCCGCGTCGGCACGCGCGGCATCGAGGGCGTGGCGACCCGGATGGTCGGCCGCGACGCCGAACTGCAGGCCCTGCAGGCCGCCTTCAAGCGCCTGTTTGCCGAACGCCGGCTGGCTGCGGTGACGGTGGTGGCTGAGGCGGGCGTGGGGAAGAGCCGGCTGCAGCACGAGTTCGAGGCCTGGAGCGAGGAGCAGCCTGAGCGCTTTTATCTGTTCCGCGGCCGCGCAACGCCACAGACCGGGCTGCAGGCCTATGGCTTGCTGCGCGACCTGCTGGCCTGGCGCTTCCAGATCCGCGATGACGACAGCGTGGACCTCGCGCGCCAAAAGATGGAAGACGGCGTGGTGCCGCTCTTTCTGCATGACGACGGCGCTGATCTTGCCGAAGCCCACGCCCACCTGCTGGGCCACCTGATCGGCATCGAGTGGCAGGACAGCCGCCACATCCAGGGCATCGTCGAAGATCCCAAGCAGATCCGCAACCGCGCCTTCCATGCCGCCGCGCAAGTGTTCCGGCGGCTGAGCGCCAGCGACGGCTGCCCTGTCGTGCTGCAGTTGACCGACCTGCATTGGGCCGACGACGAGACCCTCGACTTTCTGGACCACCTGGCCGACGTGAACCGCGACGTGCCGCTGCTGCTGCTGGCCTTCACGCGGCCGACGCTGTTCGAGCGACGCACCGGCGGGCGCAGCAGCGATGGTCAACACCAGCGCATCGACCTGCGTCCGCTCGATCTGCCGACGAGCCGGCTGCTGGCCGAAGAACTGCTGAAGAAACTGCCCGGCATCCCGCCGGGGCTGTCGGACTTGCTCGTCGGGCGCGCCGAAGGCAATCCCTTCTACATGGAGGAGTTGCTGCGGATGCTGATCGACCAGAGCGCCATCCGCACCGGCGAGACCTGGGCCATCGACGCCGAGCGCCTGCTCTCCACCCAGGTGCCATCGACGCTGACGGGTGTGCTGCAGGCGCGCCTGGACGGTCTGCCAGGGCCCGAGAAGCATGCGCTGCAGCAGGCCAGTGTGGTGGGCGCGGTATTCTGGGACCAGGCCCTGGCCGCCGTGGAGGTGGAGGCCGCGCAGCAACTGCCGGCGCTGGCGCGGCGCGCGCTGACCCTGCCGCGCACCGATGCGGTGCTGGAAGGCCTGCGCGCTGACCTGCGTGAATATGCCTTTCGCCACCAGCTGCTGCACCAGGTCACCTACGACACCGTGCTCAAGCGCGCCAGGCGTGAAGGCCACGCCAAGGTGGCGCAGTGGCTGGCGCTGCTGACCGAACGGGGCGGCCTGCGCGCCGGCGACCTGCAAGGCCTGGCGGCCGAACACTTCGAGCAGGCGGGCGACGCGGCCCGGGCCGCCGAGTTCCACGCCCGCGCCGCCGAGCAGGCGGGGCAGCGCTTTGCCCACGAGCGGGTGCTGGCGCACGTGGGCCGGGCGCTGGCACTGCTGGGCCAGGTGCCGCCCGCGACGACGGCCGGTGCCGACGAACTGCGTTGGCGGCTGCTGAGCGTGCGCGAGAAGACGCTGGGCCTGCAGGCCCGCCGGGCCGAGCAGGCCACCGACCTGGACGCGCTGGCCCAGCTGGCCGAGACGCTGGACGACAACCGCCGGCGCGCTCATGCGGCCAGGCGCCGCAGCCTGCGCGCGATGCGCATGGCCGACTGGACAGCCGGCGAGACTGCGGCACGCCAGGCCATGGCCTGTGCAGCAGCGGCCGGCGACGACGGCCCGCGACTGCACGCGCTGCGGCTGCTGGCCTGGGCGCGGGTGAAGCAGCTCGACTTCGAGGGCGGCCGCTCGCTCGCGCTGCAGGGCCTGGCCGAGACGCGCAGCCTGGGGCTGCGCGATGTCGAGGCACCCATACTCAACGTACTGGCCATCGCCGCCGCCACGCAGGGCGACATGCTGGGCTACCTCGCCGCAACACGGCAGAGCCTGCAGATCTACCGCGAGACCGGCGACCGCGTCAACGAAACCATCGGCCTGTCCAACCTGGGCGTGGGCTGGCTGAACCTGGGCGACCTGGCGCAGGCCCAGCGTGACCTGAGTGCGGCGCTGCAACTGCTGCGCGCCGACGGCAACCGCGTGGTCGAAGGCACGACGCTGTGCATGCTGGGCGTGGTGGCGCTGTGGCAGGGCGACGCGGCGGGGGCGCTGGTGCTGGCCGGCGCGGCGCGGGACATCGCGGTGGCGGCGCAGGCGCGCGACGAGGAAATACTGGCCACGCTGCAACTGGCCGCGGCCGAACTGGCGCTGAGCCACGTCACCGCTGCACGAACCTACTACGCCCAGGCGCGCCAGCGGGCGCTGGAGATCGACCACCCGCTGCAACAGGAAGCCAGTGCCGGCTTGACGCGGGTGGCGCTGGTCGAAGGCGACACCGCCGGCGCGCTGGCCGCGCTTCAGCCGGTGCTCGACCATGTGGCCGCCGGCGGCTCGCTGGACCACATCGACGAGCGCCAGGTCGAACTGAGCTGCCACCAGGCCCTGGCCCGCGCCGGCGACCCCCGCGCAGACCACTGGCTGGTCCGCGCCCACGGTGCACTGATGGCCCAGGCCGACGCGATCAGCCGCAACAGCACCGACGCCGCGCTGCGCCAGGGATTCCTGCAGAACATCCCGCACCACCGCGAGATCGTCGCGGCGTGGGCCCAGCGTGATGTGGGGAGTGAAGCGCCTGCGGGGCCGGCGGGCTGAGCGTCGGCATCCAGTCGATCGGGCCGTGCACGGCCGGGAAGGGAAAAGCATGGCGGAACGGAAGATGGCGACCCAGTGGGCCGCGGCGCTCGGCGAGCACGTTCGTGCGCTGCTGCGTGACCTGCTGGCCGGTCTGGTCGGCTCGGTGGCGCTGGTTGCGAACGTGGTCTCGTTCGCGGCACTGATGTTCCCCGGCGCACTGTCTCCCGGCGCGCCGGTGGCCGTCTGGGCGATGCTCGTGGGCGGCGGCATCACCGGCATCTGGCTCGCGTGGCGCACTTCGCTGCCGCCGACGGCTGCCGTCATCGACTCCGCCACCGGCGCGGTGCTGGTGCTCTTGTCGGCCAGTGCCGGTGCGGCCGTGCTGGCGGCCGGCGGCAGCCCGCAGACGGCTGTGAACGCGGTACTGCTGCTGTTCACGGCGACCACCCTGCTGACCGGCGCCCTGCTGCTCGCGCTTGGGCTGCTGCGCTGGGGGCACTACATGCGCTTCGTGCCCTCGTTTGTCGTCGCGGGCTTTCTTGCGGCCACCGGCTGTCTGCTGCTCGCGGGCGGGGTGCGCATGAGCAGCGGCCATGCGATGAGCGAGCTGTTCGCGCCCTGGAGCGGCGGGCAGCTCGCCCGACTGGCCTGCGCTGCGGCAATGTTAAGCCTGATGCTGGCGCTGCGGCGCTGGGTCCGTTCGGGGCTGGCGATGCCGATGGCCTTGCTCGCTGTGACGGCCGCCGGCCACCTGCTCCTGCATCGGAACGGGCTCGCGAGCGCCGGGTCCGGCTGGTACCTGCCCTCGCCGGGTGCACTGGTGTCCTGGTCGCCGCTCGACGCCGCGCGCTCGGTCGCCGTGCCCTGGGCCCTGCTCGCGGGCTTCGTGCCGGAACTCGCGGCCGCGGCCGTCGTGGCACTCGTCTCCATCGTCACCAAGACCGCGACGCTCGAATCGATGCGCAAGACCACCGGCGATCTCGACTGCGAGCTGCGTGAACATGGCGTCGCGACCCTGGCCGCCGCACCCCTCGGCGGTATCGCGGCCTGCGTGCAGCTCGGATCGAGCCGCCTGCTCGAACAGGCGGGCGGTGCGGCAAGACGCAGCGGCGTCTTCTGCGGAGCGATCCTGCTGCTGGTGGGGCTGACGCACGCGGACGTCCCGGCACTGGTCCCGCTGCCGGTCGTGGCCGGCCTGATGCTCTACCTCGGCTGGAATCTGCTGGTCGAGGCCCTTGCGCGGCTGCTGGCCCAGCGTGCCTGGCTCGATCTGCTGCTGTCGGTGTCCATCGCCGCGGCCTGCGTGCGCTACGGCTACCTCGCCGGCGTGATCGGCGGCGTGGTGGGTGCCTGCCTGCTGTTCGCGGCGAGTTGTGCGCGTACCGGCGTCGTGCGCCAGCACCTGTCGCGCGCCCAGTTCACCGGCAATGTCAGCCGCACGGCGGCGGACGAGCGCTATCTCGCGGACCATGGCGAGCGCATTCAGATCTACTGGCTGGCCGGCCATGTGTTCTTCGGTTCCGGCGAGGGGCTCTTCGAGCGCGTGCGCCGCGACCTCGACGCACGTGCCCCGCTGCCGGTCAGCCACGTGCTGCTCGACTTCGGTCTGGTGACCGGCGTGGATGCGTCGGCCGTGGTGAGCCTGAGCAAGCTGCGCAATCACTGCGACAAGCGAGGCACGGTGCTGCTGCTCGCGGCCATGGCGCCGGCCGTCGCGCGTGCACTCGGGCGCAACGGCAGCGTCGCCGCCCCCCAGGGCGGGCCGCCGCCGTTCGCCGATCTCAACACCGCGCTCGCCTGGTGCGAGGAGCGCGTGCTGGAGCGCGCGGGCCGTGCGCCCGACGCCGGCGAGGACGGATTCGAGGCGTGGCTGCAATCGCAGCTCGGACCCAGCGTGTCTGCGGAAGACTTCATCGCCTACCTGGAACGACACGAGGTTGCCAGCTCCCAGGTCTTGTACGCCCAAGGCGACGACTCGGACGAGATCGACCTCGTGGCAGCCGGCCGGCTCGTGGTCGACGTGACCGATGCCAACACCGGCCGCACCGTGCGCACCCGGGTTGTGACCACCTGCTCGGTGGTCGGCGAGATGGGCTTCTTCCGTGGCGTGCCGCGGTCGGCCACCGTGTCGACCGAAGGCCCGGCGAGCCGCTACACGCTCACACGCGCAGCCTACGAACGCATGCGGCGGGAGCGACCTGCCGTGGCGATCGCGTTCGACACCTTCCTGCTGCGCACACTGTCCGACCGGATCAATGTGGCCGATCGCATGGTCGCGGCGCTGGCGCGCTGAGTGGGCGCGCTATGTTTTGCGGCGCCGGTCAGTCGTTGAGCACATGCCTCGTCGGGTCGATCACCGCCAGATGACGAACCCGCAAGCCCCCCTTGCAGGGCGCACCAGGTCTGAGGCCTGGCCCTTCGCCAGGCACAGAAATCCTCAAGACTTCCTGTGTACGGACTCAGCCTCGTAGACGATGTGCAAGACCTGGCCCCGGCTGAGCAGCTTGCGAAGCGCTTTGTCCAGCGATGCCAGGTCGCCCTTGATACAGCCGATGTGGCGCAGTTCACCGTCACGCGGCGCCTGCCCGACGGCGATGTCGATACTGTCCTTGTGAACGTCCAATCCGACGAACAAGATGCTGTTAGATTTGCTCTCCATGGCCCGACTCCTCGCAAACTTGCAACGCCCCGGCGGCCCGTCCGCCGGGTGCCTTGGTGTAGCTATGCAGGCCCAGTGCCTGCAACCTACGGCATCGCAGGAGTCGGAGCGCTCGGCGTCACGAAGCCATCTTGTCTAGCGCTCATCATGCTCACCTGCTACATGTGTGAGAAGCCCGCAAACACGACGGAGCATGCGCCGCCGAAGTGCATCTTTCCCGAGAGCAAGGACGTTGCGGTCGGCTTGAACTATCGGAAGAACTTGATCACTGTGCCGTCGTGTGACGAGCACAACACCGCTAAGTCCCGCGACGATGAATACCTCTTGCACGTCCTAGCAGCATCAATCACCTCAAGTCCAACGGGACTCACGCAGTTTCTGACTAAGGTCCGTCGCTCGTTGGAGCGCAATCCGAGCCTGGTCAATTCACTGATGCCTGGTGATACGCCAGTCATGCGCCATGTGCCTCACAAGGCAACGCTTGAAGAGGCATTCCCAATTGTCGCCAACGGCGAGCGAATTGATCGCGTCGTCTCTCATTGCGCTCGTGCACTCTACTTTCACGAGACGAGCACCAAATTCGCCGGCCGCGTGAAAGTCATTGCACCGTTCATGTCATATGGCCTTGCCACCTTCGACAATGCGGTCAGCGGGGCGCTTGCCTTGGCGAAAGCATTCTTGGCTGACACTGCTGCGAGAGGAGAGAATCCCGAAGTGTTCTCCTACAAGTTCGCAAGGGGCCCACAAACAGCGGTAATGCTGCTTTCCTTCTATGGTGGCACGGAGTTCTTGGTGCAATTTGATGAGCGCTAACAAGTCCGCCAACGGGACGCCAAACTGAATCGTCCCCGGTCTCCGAGGAGGCCCGTTACTTGAAGTCCGGCGGCGATTTCAACAATGCGAAGGTACTCAGCAGAGGATCGATTAGCGTCTATCGCCCGCCTGCCGCCTACTCAGCAGGGCAACCGCAAAAGCTCAAAGTTCCCCCGCCCACTGGCCGCAGTGATCAGCCCCAGCACCCGGGCCGGCTCGTTGCCGCAGTCGATGCCCAGCATGGCCCAGCTGAAGCGCCAGCCCCAGTTGCCGCCCAGCACGCCGGGCACATTCATGCGGTGCTCGCTGCCCAGGCCCAGCACGTCCTGCAGCGGGAATACCGCGATGTTCGCGACCGAGTTGCTGCAGGCGCGGATCATGGCCCAGTGCACATCGTGGTCGCCACAGGGCAGGTAGGAGCCGGCGAAGGCGCGCTCGCGCGGGCCGGCCTGGCCCCACCAGCCGCGCACGGTGTCGTTGTCGTGCGTGCCGGTGTAAGCGACGCTGTCGCGCGGCCACATATGGGGCAGGAATTCGTGGCTGCCGTCGCCGCCAAAGCCGAACTGCAGGATCTTCATGCCGGGGAAGCCGCAGCTCTCGCGCAGTTCGTGCACATCGTCGGTGATGAAGCCCAGGTCCTCGGCGACGATGGGCAGCTTGCCCAGCGATTTCTCGATGGCCTCGAACAAGGCTCGGCCGGGCCCCGTGACCCAACGGCCCTGCTGCGCATTGGGGCTGGCAGCCGGGATCTCGTAATAGCCGGCGAAACCGCGGAAATGGTCGATGCGGAACACATCGGCCTGGCTCAGCGCGCGCTTGACGCGTGCGGTCCACCAGGCGTAGTCCTCGGCCGCCATGCGCTCCCAGCGATACAGCGGATTGCCCCAGCGCTGGCCCTCGGCCGACATCGCATCGGGCGGCACGCCGGCCACCACCGTGGTCTGGAACTGCTCGTCCAGATGGTAGAGATCGGGGCGCGACCAGCAGTCGGCGCTGTCGTGCGCGACGAAGATGGGCAGATCGCCCATCAGGTGCACGCCGCGCGTGTTGGCATAGGCTTTCAGCGCGGCGCTCTGCGTATCGAAGCACCATTGCACGAACTGCCAGAAGGCGAACTCCTCGGCATGGGTCTGGCGCGCCGCCGCCAGCGCGGCGGGCTCGCGACGGGCCAGCGGCGCCGGCCAGGCCCACCAGGGCTGGCCATTGAGCGGCGAGCGTATCGCCATGAAGAGCGCGTAGTCGTCCAGCCAGCTGCGCTCGGCCTCACACCATTGCGCGAAGTCACGACGGTCGGCGGCGCTGGCGCGGGCGACGAAGCCGGCCGCTGCGGCGCGCAGCTGCTGCTCGCGCCAAGGCAGGACGCGAGCGTACTGCAGCTGCAAGGGATCGAAGTCCGGCACATCAGGCTGCGCCAGCCAGCCCTTCTCGATCAGTGGCTCCAGCGCCACCAGCCAGGGGTTGCCGGCAAAGGCCGAGACGCCTTGGTAGGGGCTGTCGCCCGGGCCTATCGGTGTGGTCGGCAGCAGCTGCCACAGACGCTGGCCGGCGCTGGCCAGCCAGTCGACAAAGCGGTAGGCGGCCGGGCCGAAATCGCCGGCACCGTGCGGGCCGGGCAAGGAGGTCGGGTGCAGCAGCACGCCGGCAATGCGTTGGTTCAGGTCCATTTTTTTCTTTCTCTCACTCTCTCAGACGGCGTGCAGCAGAAGCAGGCTGCGCGCGGGTACGTTCAGGGGCAGGCTCACCGACTGCGAGTTGGGGCTCAGCTCGCCGCTGCTGTCCAGCAGCAGTTGCCAGGGCCCCTGGGCCAGCGTGAAGGGCAGCGGCTGCGTCTCGGGATTGAACACCAGGGCCAGGGCTTGCGCGCGGTCATCAGGGCAGTGCAGCTGGCAGGCGAAGGCCGCGCTGCCGCCCTCATGCCAGTCATGGACCTGCATCTCGGCACCGCCCGGCGTGAACCAGGCAACGCTGGCGTCGCCGCTGCCGCCCGGCGGCGGAACAAACCAGCGGCCGTGGCGCAGCAAGGCGTGCTCGCGACGCAGGCGCAAGACCTGGCCCACAAAGGCGGCCAGGTCCGCATCGGCGGCCGCCCAGTCCAGCCAGCCGGTGGCGTTGTCCTGGCAGTAGGCGTTGCTATTGCCGCCCTGGCTGTTGGCGATCTCGTCGCCGGCATTCAGCATCGGCGTGCCCTGGGCCAGCAGCAGGCTGGCCAGCATCGCGCGGCGCACGCGCTCGCGGGTGGCGCGGATCGCCGCATCCTCGCTCGCCCCCTCGACGCCGAAATTGGCGCTGAGTTCGCCGTCGCGGCCGTCGCGGTTGTCTTCGCCATTGGCCTCGTTGTGCTTGTGCGAGTAGCTGACCACATCATGGAGCGTGTAGCCGTCATGCACCGCGACGAAATTCACCGAGGCGGTGGGCCGGCGCTGGCCATGGTGGAAGAACAAGTCGCTGGAGCCGGTGAAGCGGCGCGCGAACTCGCCGCGGCCCACCCAGCCCCCTTGCAACTCGCTCTGCAGCCAATAGCCGCGCACCGCATCGCGGAACTTGTCATTCCATTCGAGGAAGCGGCCCGGGAAGCGGCCGAGCTGGTAACCGTCGGGTGCGGCATCCCAAGGTTCAGCGATCAGGTGCACCGCGCTCAGCACCGGATCCTGGCGCAGCGCGGTGAAGAAGGCGGCCTGTGGCTCGAAGGCCCCGCGCTCGACGCGGCCCAGCACCGGTGCCAGGTCGAAGCGAAAGCCATCGACGCCCATCTCCTCGACCCAGAAGCGCAGCGAGTCCAGCACCAACTGGGTCACGCGCGGATGTTGCGCATTGAGCGTGTTGCCACAGCCGGTCAGGTTTTCGCTGCGGCTCTTGTCATCGGCCACCAGGCGGTAGTAGCTCTTGTTGTCCAGGCCACGGAAGGACAGCGTCGGGCCGAACTCATTGCCCTCGGGCGTGTGGTTGTAGACCACGTCCAGCACCACTTCCAGCCCGGCCTCATGCAGGGCCGCGACCATTGCGCGGAACTCGGCCGCCACCGCGCCGGGATCGTCACGGTGCGCCGCCTGGGCCAGGCGCGGGTCGGGGCAGAAGAAGCCCAGGGTGTTGTAGCCCCAGTAGTTGTGCAGGCCCTTGTCGGCCAGATGCGGTTCGTCGATGGCGTACTGCACCGGCAGCAGGCTCAGCGTGGTGACGCCCAGGGCCTTGAAATGGGCGATGGCGGCCGGATGGGCCAGGCCGGCATACGTGCCTTGCAGTCCGGCCGGGATCTCCGGATGCTGCTTGGAGAAGCCTTTGACATGGACCTCGTACAGCACCGCGTCGGCGAGAGCAATCCTCGGCGCGGACTTGCGAGGCGAGTCCGTGACGGGCGCCGGCACGCGCGCCTTCAGCGCATGCAGCGCGTTGTCCCGCGCATCGAAGGCTCGGGCGCCGTCCGGATGGCCCAGCGGATAGCCATGGTGCTCGGCGCGCCAGCCGAACTGGCCGACGATTTCGCGCGCATAGGGGTCCAGCAGCAGCTTGTGGGCATTGAAGCGGTGACCGGCCTCGGGCTCGTAAGGACCATGCGCGCGCAGGCCGTAGACAAGACCTGGCCCCAGGCCCGGCAGAAAGCCGTGGAACACGCCGTCGTGCGGGCCGTGCAAGGCATAGCGGCGCAGCTCGCGCTGGCCGCCGGCATCGAAGAGGCAAAGCTCGATGCTGCGCGCATGCTCGGAGAACACCGCGATATTGATCCCGCCGTCGCGGGCCAGCGCGCCCAGCGGTTCGTGGCGGCCTTCTTGCAGGGCGGAGGGCAGGTCGGTCATTTCAGTCGGGAACCAGAAAGAGTGTGGCCAGTGGCGGCAGGCTCAGGGAGATGGTGCCATCGGCAGCGGCTGCCAGCGCCAGGCCCAGATTACCGACGTTGCTGCCACCATAGATCTCGGCATCGGTATTGAGCAGCTCGCGCCAGGCCTTGGTCGTCGACGCTGTACCGGCCGGCACCGGCAGGCGGTAGCCCGGGCGCGGCACCGGCGTGAAGTTGCTGACGACGATCACCGCCCTGCCCTGCCCGTTTTTCCGATCCAAGCGCGCCCAGGCCAGCACCGACTGCTCGCGATCCTCGGCCTGCAGCCACTGGAAGCCGCTCGCCTCGCAGTCCAGCCTATGCAAGGCCGGCTCGGCACGGTACAGGGTGTTCAGGTCGCGCACCAGGCGCTGCACGCCGGCATGGCGAGCGTCCTGCAGCAGGGCCCAGGGCAGCTCGGCCTCATGGTTCCATTCGTCCGGCTGGGCGAACTCCTGGCCCATGAAGATCAGCTTCTTGCCCGGGTGGCCCCACATAAAGCCGTAGTAGGCACGCAGATTGGCAAAGCGCTGCCAGTCATCCCCCGGCATCTTGCCCAGCATCGATCCCTTGCCATGCACGACCTCGTCATGCGAGAGCGGCAGCACGAAGTTCTCGCTGAAGCCGTAGACCAGGCCGAAGGTAAGCTTGTCGTGGTGCCAGCGGCGGTGGATAGCGTCCTCGCGCATATAGGCCAGCGTGTCGTTCATCCAGCCCATATTCCATTTGTAGTGGAAGCCCAGGCCGCCGGCATCCGTGGGCGCGCTGACGCCGGGAAAACTGGTCGATTCCTCGGCCACGCTGATGGCGCCGGGCGCCTTGGCGCCCAAGGTCTCGTTGATGCGCTTGAGCAGCGAGATCGCCTCCAGGTTTTCGCGCCCGCCCTGTACGTTCGGCGTCCATTCGCCGCTGGGCCGCGAGTAGTCGCGGTAAAGCATCGAGGCCACCGCATCGACGCGCAGCCCGTCGACGCCCCAGCACTCGGCCCAGTACAGCGCGCTGCCGGCCAGGAACTGGCGCACCCCGGGTTTGCCGAAATCGGGGATCAGCGTGTTCCAGTCGCGATGAAAGCCCTCGCGCGGATCGGCGTACTCATACAGCGGCGTGCCGTCGAACTGCGCCAGGCCATGGGCATCGGCCGGGAAGTGCGCCGGCACCCAGTCCAAGAGCAAGCCCAGGCCGCGCGCATGGCAGGCCGCGACAAAGCGCGCAAAGCCCTCGGGCGGACCGAAGCGCGCGCTCGGCGCATACAGGCCCAGGGTCTGGTAGCCCCAGGAGCCGTCGAAGGGGAATTCGGTGATGGGCAGCAGCTCGATGTGCGTGAAGCCCAGATCGGCGGCATAGGCCGGCAGCGTCGCGGCCAGCTCGTCCCAGCTGGGAAACTGGCCCGCGCCACGCCGCCACGATGACAGATGCACCTCGTAGATGGAGATCGCCGCATCACGCCGGTTGGCGGCCAAACGGGTCGGGGTCGGGCTCGGGGCCAGGTGGTCAGGCACCGGCCCGGCCACGATGCTGGCGCTCTCGGGCCGCAGCTGGGCGGCGCGCGCATAGGGATCGGCCTTCAGCGGCAGCAGGCGACCGTCCGGGCCTTCCAGCTCGTATTTGTAGAAGTCGCCGGGCTTGGCACCCGGCACGAAGCCGATCCAGACACCGGATTCGGCGTGCAGTTCCAGCGGATGCTGGCGCCCGTCCCAGTGGTTGAAATCGCCCACCACGCTGACTCTGCCTGCATGCGGCGCCCAGACGGCAAAGCGAACGCCGGCCTGGCGCCGGTGCTTCAGCGCATGGGCGCCCAGCACCCGGTAGGGTCGCGGGTGCTCGCCCCGGGCCAGCAGGGCCAGGTCCGCGGCGGCGAGCAGCGGGGTGGACATCAGCTCAGACTCTTGACGGACCAGACCCGCTCCACATAGTCGGCAATCGTGCGGTCCGACGAGAACCAGCCCATGCCGGCGATGTTCAAGAGCGCCTGGCGGGCCCAGGCCTCGGGCTGCTGGAACAGCGCATCGACCCGGGCCTGCGCGGCCACATAGTCGGCAAAGTCGGCCATCAGCAGATAGCCGTCGCGGCCCAGCAGCTTGTCGACCAGGGCACGGTAGCGGCTCGCATCGCCGCCGAACTCGCCGCGCGCGATCGCATCGACGACCTGCTTCAACTGCAGGTTCTGCTCGACGTACAGGCGCGGGTCATAGCCCAGTGCCTTGATCTGGGCCACGCCTTCGGTGCGCAGGCCGAAGGTGAACATATTCTCCACGCCAAAAGCCTCGGCCATCTCGATATTGGCGCCGTCCCAGGTGCCTATGGTCAGCGCGCCATTGAGCGCGAACTTCAGATTGCCGGTGCCCGAGGCCTCGGTGCCGGCGGTGGAGATCTGCTCGCTGAGATCGGCCGCCGGGATGATGGTCTCGGCCAGGCTGACGCTGTAGTTGGGCAGAAAGACCAGCTTGAGCTTGTCGCCGACGCGCGGGTCGCTGTTGACGACACGGCCGACATCATGGGCCAGCTGGATGATGGACTTGGCCGCGACATAGGCGGAGGCGGCCTTGCCGGCGATCACCACGGTGCGCGGCACCCATCCCTTTCCATCCGGGGCATCCGGGTTCGCGACGATGGCCTGGTAGCGGCTGATCACATGCAGGATGTTGAGCAGCTGGCGCTTGTACTCGTGGATGCGCTTGATCTGCACATCGAAGAGGCTGTCCGGATTGACGGTGATGCCCAGCTCGCGGCGGATCAAGGCCGCCAGCCTGTCCTTGTTGGCCCGTTTGACGGCCATCAGCTCGCGACCCAGGCCCGCATCGGCGGCCAGGGGCTTGAGCTGGGCGAGGTGCGCGAGGTCCTGGCGCCAGGCCGTGCCGATGCGGCCGTCGATCAGGCTTGAGAGCGCCGGGTTGGCCTGCTGCAGCCAGCGGCGCGGCGTCACGCCATTGGTGACGTTGTGGAAGCGGCCCGGGAAGATCTTCGCGTAGTCGGCAAAGATGGTCTGCACCATCAGCTCGGAATGCAGGGCCGCGACGCCGTTGACCTTGTGCGAGGCCACGATGGCCAGCGCGGCCATGCGAACACGGCGTTCGCCGCCGGCGCCTTCGTCGATCAGCGAGACGCGGCCCGGCAGGGCCTCGTCGCCCGGAAAGCGCGCCCTGACCTCGGCCAGGAAGCGATGGTTGATCTCGTAGATGATCTCGAGATGGCGCGGCAGCAATGCCTCGAACATGCGCACACCCCAGGTCTCCAGCGCCTCGGGCATCAAGGTGTGGTTGGTGTAGGAGACCGCCTGGCGCGTGATCGCCCAGGCTTCGTCCCAGCTCAGGCCGTGCTCGTCCAGCAGCAGGCGCATCAGCTCGGCCGGGGCCAGTGCCGGATGGGTGTCGTTCAGATGGACGGCATTGAGCTGGCCCAGACTGCCTAGATCACCGAACTCCCGCAGATGGCGTGCGATCAGGTCCTGCAGCGAGGCGCTGACCAGGAAGGCCTCCTGCTTCAGGCGCAGGATGCGGCCGGCCTCGGTGCTGTCGTCGGGGTAGAGCACCCAGTTCAGCGCGTCGGCGGCGACGCGGTGCTCGGCCGCGCGGGCATGGTCACCCTGGCAGAAGGCCGCGAAGTCGATCGGATCGGCGGCCGTCGCATGCCACTGGCGCAAGGTCGAGACGCGCTCGCTGTGGTGGGCCGGCACGATGAAGTCATAGCCTTCGGCGACCATGCGTTCGGCGGGCAGCCAGCGGCGCGCACCACCCTCCTCCACAACGACCCGGCCGCCGAAGCCGACCGGATAGCGCAGTTCGGGACGGTGGACTTCCCAGGGGTTGCCGGCGCGCATCCAGTCGTCCGGTGCCTCGACCTGGCGGCCACCCTGGATGGCCTGGGCAAACATGCCGTACTGGTAGCGCAGGCCGTAACCAAAGGACGGCAGGCCTGCTTCAGCGAAGGAATCCAGGAAGCAGGCCGCCAAGCGGCCGAGGCCGCCATTGCCCAGGGCCGCGTCGGGCTCGCGCTCCAGCACATCGGGCAAGGCCTGACCCTGGGTCAGGAAGGCCTCGCGCACCGTGTCATCCAGGCCCAGCGCGGCCAGCGCGTTAGACAGGGCCCGACCCATCAGGAACTCCATCGACAGATAGTGGACCCGGCGCACCGGCGCGCCGGCGCCGCGCCGCGCATCGGCCGCCTGGGTCGCGGCCCAGCGCTGCGCCAGCAGTTCGCGGCATGCCGCGGCGGCGGCGCGCAAGAGCATGTCGGAAGAGGCCTGCCGGCAGCTGCCCTCCGACGATTGGTCGAGCTGGTGCTGGACGGCGGTCTTGAATGCGGTCTGGAGAGCGTCTGTCTTCATGGGCGAGGCGGCCGGACGGTGGCCAAGTTGAGCGCTGGCGGTCATAGGGGTGTTCATCAATGCGGGGCCCGGTGGCCGGGGCAAGAATGCCGCATGAGCAAGAAAAGCAAGGCTCAGCGGCGGCGTTGGCCAAAGTATCGTCTAGCCCTCGCTGTTTGTGTAGTTTGACTACATCGGGAAATCCCTAATTCGCACATAAGCCATTGATTTTACTTGAGTCAATGATTCGAACTGCGGGCAACTTCCGTTGTATGACTACATTTTCGCCTGTATATTCTCTACAAATCCAACCCTGAGAGACAAGCCGTGCCCGGCCCCGGGCCCGGCGCGGAGGTGTTCTGTGGCTGATGTATTGCTGTCCGGCGTGGCCAAGGCCTACGGCGAGACCAAGATCCTGCACGGCGTTGACCTGGAGATTCGCGATGGCGAGTTCATGGTCTTTGTCGGCCCCTCGGGCTGCGGCAAGTCCACGCTCTTGCGCACCATCGCCGGCCTGGAGGAGATCACCGGCGGCGAGCTGCGCATCGGCGGGGTGCTGGTCAACGATGTGCCGCCGGCCGAGCGCGGCATCGCGATGGTGTTCCAGAGCTATGCGCTGTACCCGCATATGAATCTGTACGACAACATGGCCTTCGGCCTGAAGCTGGCCAAGGTGCCCAAGCACGAGATCGACGGCGCGGTGCGCAACGCCGCGAAGATCTTGCACATCGAGCATCTGCTGGACCGCAAGCCCAAGGACCTGAGCGGCGGCCAGCGCCAGCGTGTCGCGATCGGCCGCGCCATCGTGCGCAAGCCCGAGGTCTTTCTGTTCGACGAGCCGCTGTCCAATCTCGATGCCGCGCTGCGTGTGCGCATGCGCTACGAGTTCGCCAAGCTGCACGAGGAGCTGAAGACCACCATGGTCTATGTCACGCATGACCAGGTGGAGGCGATGACGCTGGCGGACCGCATCGTCGTGCTCTCGGCCGGCAGGATCGAACAGGTCGGCACACCGCTGGAACTCTACGAGCATCCGGACAATCTGTTTGTGGCCGGCTTCATCGGCTCGCCGAAGATGAATTTCCTGGCCGCGGAACTGGTCCGGGGAAGCGCTTCCGACGCCGAGGTTCGGCTGGCTGACGGCAGCACGCTGCTGGCCCGCGTCGATGCCTCGCGCGCCAGCCCAGGCGACAAGCTCACGCTGGGTGTCCGACCCGAGCACATCCGCATCGGTGGCGACATCAATCTGCTGCACAGCACCGTCGCCTTCGTCGAGTCGCTGGGGGGCACCACCTTTGCCTACTGTCCCTACCCCGGTCTGGAGGAGCCGCTGACCTGCCAGTTCGAGGGCCGCAACGGCTGCGACCGCCTGCGCAGCGGCGATGCGCTGCAGCTGCACCTGCCGCCCGAGGCCCTCTATCTGTTCGACGCCCAGGGCCGCGCGCTGCGCCGCCAGGCCGCGCCGGAGCTGTCGGCATGAAATCCGCCGCATCACTGCTGTTGGCGGGCCTGCTGCTGGCGGGCACGGCCCAGGCCCAGGACCACAAGCTGCTGGTCTGGATCAATGGCGACAAGGCCTATAACGGGCTGCAGAAGGTGGGCAATGCCTTCGAGAAGCTGTCGGGGGTCAAGGTGGTGGTCGAACACCCGGTCGACGCCACCGACAAATTCCAGCAGGCGGCTGGCGCCGGCAAGGGGCCGGACATCTTCTGCTGGCCGCATGACCGGGTCGGCGAATGGGCCAAGTCCGGCCTGCTGACGCCGCTGCGCCCGGGCAAGAAGCTCTACGACGAGGTCGAGGAGACGGCCTGGAAGGCCTTTGCCTACAAGGGCCGGCTCTGGGGCTATCCGATCGCGATCGAGACCACCGGGCTGATCTACAACAAGGCCCTGGTGCCCACGCCGCCGACCACCTTCGACGAGCTGATCGCGCTGGACAAGCAACTGAAGGCCCAGGGCAAGCACGCCATCCTGTGGGACTACAACAAGAGCTTCTTCAGCTGGCCGCTGCTGGCCGGTGCCGGCGGCCAGATCTTCGGCCGCGATGCGCAGGGCGACTATGACGCGGCCCAGGTGGGCGTCAACAACGCCGGCGCGCTGGCCGGCGCGCGGATGATCGAGCGCCTGCTCAAAGAGGGCCATATGCCCAAGGGCGCACGCTACTCGGAGATGGAGACCGGCTTCGCGCGCGGCGAGGTCGCGATGATGATCTCCGGCGCCTGGGCCTGGGACAACGCGCGCAAGGCCAAGATCGATTTCGGCGTCGCGCCGATCCCCGGTCTGATTGCAGGCAGGCCGAGCAAGCCTTTCGTCGGCGTGCTCGGCTGCATGATTGCCGCACCCAGCAAGCTCAAGGACATCGCCCGCGAGTTCATCGAAAACCATCTGATGCGGCCCGAGGCACTGAAGGTGCTGGACGCCGATGTGCCGATCGGCGTGCCGGCCAACAAGGCCTTCTATGCCGAGCTGGCCGCCAACCCCCTGATACGCGCCAGCATGGAGAACGCCCGCCTGGGCGAGCCCATTCCCAACCTCCCCGAGGTCGGCCGCTTCTGGACCGCGATGGACGCGGCGCTGGAAGCCATCACCAACGGACTGCAGTCACCGAAGGACGCGCTCGACGGCGCCTCGGGCCGCATGCTGCTGAACAAGTAAGACCTCATGAACGCGACCGCCACACTTCCGTCCGGGGCGTACTCCACCCTGCCGCCGAGCGCGCTTGAAAAGATCGCCCGCCTGCTGCGCTGGCCGCTGACCGGCCTGGCCATGCTGGCCGCGCTCTACACGGTCTTCATGATCCATGCCTCGGGCCAGATGGCCTGGGCCGTGGGCGCGCTGACCCTGTTCTGCGCCGGCTTTTATGTCTATGTCAGCAACGCCGGCTTCGCTTATCGCTATCTCTTCCCCGGCATCGCCGGCATGCTGGTCTTCATCGCCTTCCCGCTGGTCTACACGGCCCAGATCGGCTTCACCAACTACTCCTCGGCCCATCTGCTGAGCGAAGAGCGGGTGCGCGAGTACCTGCTGGACCAGCACGAGCCCATCCAGGCTCAGGTGCAGAATTTCAGCCTGCATGCGGAGGGCCAGCGCTTCCGGTTGGCCTTGCGCAGCGCCGACGAGGCAGCGCCGCAATGGGTCTCGCCGCCGCTGGCCCTGGGCAAGACCGAGCCTGGCACCGAGGTCGCGATGAGCACCGGTCAAGACCTGACCCTGGGCCCTGCCCTGCCGCTGCGCGAGCTGATCCGGCACCGCGAGGCCTTGATGCAGCTCAGGCTGACACTGCCCGCCGGCACCGGCCTGGACGCGCTGCACTATCTGGGCCTGCGCGAGTTCGGCCCGATCACGCGGCACTGGCGGGCCAACGCGGACCAGAGCCTGACGCGCACCGCCGATGGCCAGGTCTTCCGCGCCAACCGCGACACCGGCTATTTCGAGAGCGCCAGCGGCGAGCGCCTGCAGCCGGGCTTCAAGGTGCTGGTCGGCTGGCAGAACTACAGCCGCATGGTGGTCGACGCCGAGTTCCGCGGCCCTTTTCTGTCCATCTTCAGCTGGACCGTCGTGTTCTCGCTGGTGACCGTGATCTGCGCCACCGCGATCGGCATGCTGCTGGCCACCGTGCTGAACTGGGAAGACCTGAAGTACCGCGGCACCTACCGTACCCTGCTCTTCCTGCCCTATGCGGTGCCGGGCTTTATCTCCATCCTGGTATTCAAGGGCTTGTTCAACCAGAACTTCGGCGAGATCAACGCCATCCTCGACGCGCTCTTGGGCATCAAGCCGGCCTGGTTCGCCGACCCGCTGCTGGCCAAGCTGATGCTGGTGATCGTCAATGTCTGGCTGGGCTATCCCTACATCATGATTCTGTGCTCGGGCCTCTTGAAGGCCATCCCGGCCGATCTCTACGAGGCCTCGGCGATTGCCGGCGCCGGACCGCTGACCAATTTCTTCAAGATCACCGCGCCGCTGATCATCAAGCCGCTGGCGCCGCTGTTGGTCAGCGCCTTCGCCTTCAATTTCAACAACTTCGTGCTGATCGCGCTGCTGACCGACGGCCGGCCCGACTATCTGTCGACCAAGATCCCGGCCGGCCAGACCGACATCCTGGTCAGCTACACCTACCGCATCGCCTTCAAGGACTCCGGCTCGGACTTCGGCCTGGCGGCCGCGATCTCGACGCTGATCTTCATCCTGGTGGCGGCGATGTCATTGATCAATCTGCGACTGATGAAGAAGGCGAGCTGATATGGCCATCGTCCGAGGCAAACAAGCCCGCTGGCGCGTCTTCGCGGCGCACGCGCTGTTGTGGGTCTTTCTGGCCCTGACCCTGTTCCCGCTGCTGGCCGTGGTCTCGATCTCGCTGCGCCCCGGCAACTTCGCCACCGGCAGCCTGATCCCGAGCGAGATCAGCCTGGAGCACTGGCAGCTGGCGCTGGGCATCCCCTACCAGGCCCCCGATGGCAGCGTGGTGCAGCCGCCCTTCCCGGTGCTGACCTGGCTGTGGAACTCGGTCAAGGTCGCGACGCTCTCGGCCTTGCTGATCGTCGCGATCTCGACCACGGCCGCCTATGCCTTCGCGCGCATGAGGTTCCGCTTCCAGTCCAGCATCCTGAACTCGATGCTGCTCTTGCAGATGTTCCCGCCGGTGCTGGCCCTGGTCGCGATCTATGCGATTTTCGAGACCATAGGCGGCTACGTTCCCGGCCTGGGCATCGAGACCCATGCCGGCCTGGTGCTGGCCTATCTGGGCGGCGTCGCCACCCATATCTGGACCATCAAGGGCTATTTCGAGACCATCCCGGTCGAGATCGAGGAATGCGCCAAGGTCGACGGCGCCAGCCACTGGCAGGCCTTCCGCCTGGTGCTCTTACCAATGGCCGTACCCATCCTGATGGTGGTCTTCGTGCTGGCGTTCATCGGCACCATCATCGAGTACCCGGTGGCCTCGGTGCTCTTGCGCGAGGAAGGCAATCTGACCCTGGCCGTGGGCTCCAAATACTATCTGCACGACCAGCGCTTTCTATGGGGCGACTTCGCCGCCGCAGCCGTGCTGTCCGGCCTGCCTATCACCGCGGTCTTCCTGCTGGCCCAGCGCTGGATCGTCTCCGGGCTGACGGCCGGCGGCGTCAAGGGATAGAGAAGCATCCGCAGCCCTGTGAAGCGGGGTTTGCACCGGCACGCCAGGCCCGAGGGGCGGGCCTAGACTTCGGCCATGCTCAATCCCATCGTCTACGCCGTCCCGGTCTTTGTGCTGCTGATGGCGGCCGAGTTCCTGTGGAGCCGCCGCCGCGGCGAGGCCGTCTACCGCGCTGCCGACACGGTCGCCAGCCTGTCAGCCGGCATCAGCAGCCAGCTGGCGGGCGTGTTCACCAAGCTGATGACGGTAGGCCTCTACACCCTGGTCTGGCAGCACGGTGCGCTTCTCGAGTGGCCGCTGGACGCCGTCTGGGCCTGGCTGCTGGCCCTCCTGCTCTACGATTTCCTCTACTACTGGAACCATAGACTCGGCCATGAGGTCGCGATCCTGTGGGCCGCCCATGTGGTGCACCACAGCAGCGAGGAATACAACCTCAGCACCGCCTTGCGCCAGACCAGCACCGGGTTCTTGTTCAGCTGGATCTTCTACCTGCCGATGGCCCTGCTGGGCGTGCCGCCGCTGATGTTTGTCGTCGTCGGCCTGATCGATCTGCTCTACCAGTTCTGGGTCCATACCCGGCTGGTCGGCAAGCTGGGCTGGTTCGACCGGGTCTTTGTCTCGCCGTCCAACCACCGCGTCCATCACGGCCAGAACGACTACTGCCTGGACCGCAACTACGGCGGCATCCTGATTCTGTGGGACCGGCTGTTCGGCACCTTTGTCGAGGAGCGTGAGGGCGAGCCCATCGTCTATGGTGTGCTGGGGCCGCTGCGCAGCTGGAGTGTCTGGCAGGCCAATACCCGCAACTATGCCGAGCTGTGGCGCGACGCCCGGCTGGCCGACAACTGGCGCGACAAGCTGACCATCTGGTTTCGGCGCCCCGCCTGGCGGCCGGCCGCCGCCGAGCGGCTGGCGCCCAAGCCCAGGCCCGATCTGGCGCGCTTTGTCCGCTATGCGCCGCCGCTGCCGCCGGGCCTGCCGCTGTACGGCCTGCTGCAGCTGGCGCTGCTCTTGCTGCTGGGCGTGTACTTCCTGGCGGTGGAGCCGCGCTTAAGCCTGCAGCTGGGCCTGGCCGCCGCGGCAGGTCTGGTGCTGAGCCTGGTGCTGCTGGCCCGGCTGCTGGAAGACCCGGTGGCGGCGGTCGGTGGCGAACGGCTGCGCCTGTTGGGGCTGGGCGGCGCGGCCGGCGCCCAGCTCTGGCAGGGTCAGGTCTTGCTGGCGCCGGGCACCGCGCTGTGGGCGCTGAGCCTGCTGGCCGCGCTGGCCGGCCTGGCCCTGCTGCCGCGGCTGCTGCGTGCGACAGCAACAAAAAAGCCTTCGGCTGGCGATTCAGGCAGCAAGGAGCTCGGGCAGCCGCTCTGACAAGCCCGGCATCAGCCGCTGGCCGCCGGCCAGGCGCTGGTCGTGGCGATAGTCCCGATGCACCTCGATGCGCCAATCGCTGCGCCCGAAGCGCGCCCGCAGGGCCGCAGCAATTCGATCAAAACCATGGGCCTCATCGGCATTGCTGTCCAGATGCACAACGCCCGGCTCGGGCCGCAGCAGCAGGCCCGTCAGCGCGGCGGCCGTGTCGTCCATGAAGGAACAGGCCGGTCGCCAGGCGGCGCTGGCCGCGACGCGACCCTCGCGCCGCTGCCAATCGTCCAGCGCCATCAGCATATTGTTGCCGGGGCGCTCGGCATCGATCTGCCAGCCGATGCGTGCCACCGTGGCCTCGGCGCAGGCGGCGCGCACCGCGTCCTCGCAGGCCATCTTGTAGCGGCCGTAATCGTCCTGCGCGGTGCGCGCATCCTGCGGCCCATGCGGACCGTCGGGCTCGTGATGGAACACCATCGCGGTGCTGGTGAAAAGCATGGGCAGGCCCCGCGCGGCCGCATGGGCGGCCAGCCGGCCGGCCCAGTCGGCGCTGCCCATCGCCAGATGGGCGATCGCATCGAGGCGCTGCGCCGCCAGCCAGGCCGAGGCCGCCGCCGCATCCTCGGGATCGACCCGCTCACGGTCCCAGCCCAGCAGCTCGTGGCCGGCCTCGCGCAGCTGCCGGGCCAGCACCGGCGCCAGCGTGCCCCTCAATCCGGTGATCAGACAGCGCATGTCGAACTCCAGTAAAAAAGCCCCGGAGAGCGTCCGGGGCCGGAAGGCTTTGACAGCCGATCAGAACTTGTAGTTCGCACCGACCAGATAGGTACGGCCCCACTTCATGTACTCCAGCGGACGGTCCTTGCTGGCCGCATAGGTGCGGTAGGCGTCGTCGCCCAGGTTGTTGACCTGGAACAGCAGGCCCAGGCCCTTGAACGCGCCCTGGTTGAAGTTGTAGCCCAGCTGCAGGTCGACGATGCTCTCGCCCACCACATAGCGCAGCGTGCGGCTGCCGTTGAAGTTACCGATCTCGCCGATGAAGTCGGAACGCTTGCGCTGGCTGATGCGGGCCTCGAAACCGTCGCGCTCGTAGTAGGCGGTCAGGTTGTAGACGCGCTTGGACAGGCCCGGCAGGCTGATCGGATCATTGCCCACGCTCTTGACGACATCGGGGTCAATGTCCTTGATACGGATATTGCTGCTGGTGAAGCTGGCGCTGGCGACCAGACCGAAGCCATTGAGCATCGGGCTGACCAGGTTCAGCGGCAGCGAGGCCGACAGCTCCACGCCCTTGAGCTTGCCGCCGCTGCCGTTGAACGGCGCGGTGTAGGTGCCCGTATCCAGAGCCGGCGGGCAGGCCTGGTTGCCGGCGCCGCAGTTGGTCGGCGGCAAGTAGCCGGCGACGAACTTCGAGAAGTCGTAGTTGTCGCGCCCCTGGGTGTAGATATAGCTGCGCAGATCCTTGTAGAAACCGGCGGCCGCGACATAGGCCTTGGAGCCGAAGTACTTCTCGTAGGACACGTCCAGCGCATTGGCACGCCAGGGGTCCAGCTGCGAGTTGCCGCCGCTGGCGCCGGGCTTGCCATTGGCCTTGTCGATGCCGAAGTCCAGCGCCGAGCGCAGCTGGTCGACACGCGGCCGTGCCATCTGGCGGGCCAGCGCGAAACGCAGGGTCTGGTCATTGCCCAGCGAGAAAGCCAGGTTCAGGCTGGGCAGGAAGTCGGTCACGGTCTTGCCCTCGGTGACCGGCTTGACCTGGCTGCCGACCGGTGCGGTGCCGTCGAAGTAGTTGGCCGTCGACTGCTGCTCGACGCGCACCATCTGCAGACCGAAGTTGCCGCGCACCGGCAGGCCGAACATCGTGCTGTCGACATTGGCGCGGGCAAAGGCGGTCGTGGTCTTCTCTTCCACATCCCAGGCCTTGGCGATCAGATAGCCTTCGGTATCGGTCGGGTTGAAGGTCATATAGCGACCGACCGCGCCGGGCACATTCCAGGCCGGGATCATGCCCAGACCGGCAAAGCCGAGATCGACCGGGCGGTATTGCAGATCGGCCGCCACCGTGGTGTCACCCTGCGCGCCCACATTGATATTGCCCTCGGGCTGGCGCTTCTTCTTGGAGCGGTCGGCGTAGTTCAGGCCCACGTCGATATCGGCCACCAGGCCCGACAACATCGTCGGCGCCGGGAAGTTGCCGGTCAGCTTGAAGCCGCTGAGTTCATCCTCGACGCGAGGCACCTTGCCGTAGCCGGAGCCGTAGATCGTGCCGCGCAGGAAGAGCTTGGCCGGGTCCGAGTAGTCCAGCTGCGGCACCATGGTCGAGAAGTTCGAGCTCGCGAAGTTCAGCTTGATCGTGTCGAAGGGCACGCCGCCGACCGGGCTCAGCTGGGCATTGTTCTCCAGGCTCAGCTCATTGCGCTTGGCCTTGGAGTAGTTGAGGTCGGCCACCACGCTGATGCCGTTGTCGAACTGGAACTTGTTGTTCCAGCCCAGCGCCGAGATCTTGTCATCGCGCTTGTTGTACATGCCCCGCACCAGCGGGTAGACATTGGTGATGGTGCCGCCGGTATGCGTGCCGTTGCCGTTGACCGTCGCATCGGTCCAGGTGCAGGCCGGGTTGCAGGGGAAGTTGCCGTTGTACTGCAGGTTCAGCTCGAACTGGTTGGCCGTGTCGACCTGCTTGGCCTCGGCGGCGAAAGCGTCGACGACGCTGATCCAGTGCTTGGACGGGCGGAACTCCACCGTGGCCATCACGCCGTCGCGGGTGGTCTTGCCGGTGCGGCGCAGCGCCTTGATGCCGTCCATCACATAGCTGCCAGCGGCCACACCGGGGCGGCCCTCGACCTTCCAGGGCTCATACAGGCCGACCTGCTCTTCCTGCACCGGGGTTTCCTGGTGCGCGTAGCCGATGGCCAGGCCTATGGTCTTGTCGGCGAACTGGTCGATATAGCTGGCACTGAAGCGGTTGCCGGTGGCCTTGGCATTGGCCGCAGCCCCCAAGGAGCTGCGCTGACCCCGCGCGTTCAGCGCGACCACACGGCTGCCGAAGTTCAGCGGCCGCACCGTCTGCATGTCCAGCGTGCCCGATAGGCCCTGGCCGACCAGACCGGCATCGGGCGTCTTGTAGACCGTCACGCCGCTGAGCAGCTCGGACGGGTATTGGTCGAACTCGACGCTGCGGTTGTCACCGGTGCTGACCAGCTCGCGGCCATTGAGCAAGGTGGTGGCGAAGTCGGGCGACAGGCCACGCACGCTGATCACCTGGGCGCGACCGGCCACCCGCTGGGCCGACAGCCCCGGCAGGCGGGCGATCGACTCGGCGATGCTGCTGTCGGGCAGCTTGCCGATGTCCTCGGCCGAGACCGATTCGACGATGGAGTCCGAGTTCTTCTTGACCGAGATCGCAGCCTCGATGCCGCGGCGGATGCCGGTCACCGTGACGGTGTCCAAGGTGGTCTGGGCGGCCTGCTGGGCCTGCGCCACCGTGGCCACCATCAGCAGCACGGTGCAGGCACCGGCCACCGGACTGAGTCTCCACAAAGCGCCGGGCGTGGCGCCGGCCTGGTTCACAGCATTCGTCATCTTTGTCTCCTAAACGATGTCATCGACGCAACACAAACGGTGGGCCGGTCCACCCAGGCCTGCCCGGATTCCTGCGCTTTTTTTCTTGTTCCGGAATCTCGCTACAGCCTTGTTTGTACCAAAACTAGATTTTTCACAACACAGCCGAAAACCCTTAATGAAATCAGAATTTTGGCTTTTTCTCTATGAAACAAGCCACCACCAAGACCTCACAGCGGTGTTGCTCCGGGCGCCAAACGCCATTCATGTAGCTCAACTACATTGCAAAAACACAACACCGAAGCCAGACAACACCAACCCGTCAGGCCTGCTCGATCGCCAGCGCCGCCCCACCCAGCGCGGCCAGCGTGTCGGTGATCAAGGCGGTAGGAATGCCTTCCAGATAGGAACGGAAGCGCCCCTTGGACTCGAAGCGCTCCCGAAAGCGCGAGGCAAAGAAGCGCTCGCCCAGGCGTGGCACGATGCCGCCACCGATATAGACACCACCACGCGCCCCCAGGGTCAGCGCCACATTGCCAGCAAAGCTGCCCAGCAAGGCACAGAAGGCATCGAGCGTGCGGGCACTGAGCGCATCGGCGCCGCCCACCCCCGCCTCGACAATCGCCTCGGTGCTCATAGGCACCGACACCGGCTGGCCCAGCACCGCCGCCACCGCCCCATGCAGCACCGGCAAACCGATGCCGGACAGCAAGCGCTCGGCGGACACATGGGCATGGTCGCGCCGCACCCGTGCCAGTAACTCGCTCTCGAACTCATCGGCCGGCGCCAGCGTCGCGTGCCCACCCTCGCCCGGCAGCGCCAGCCAGCCCTGCGCGGTCTGCACCACCCCGGCCACACCCAGGCCGGTGCCGGGGCCGATGACAGCCAAGGTGCCGCTCGGCCGCGGCAACACCCCGCCATGCGCACGCAGCTGCGCCGCCTCCAGGCGCGGCAGCGACAGCGCCAGCGCCTCGAAGTCATTGAGCATCAGCAAGACATCCAGCCCCAGATCCGCCTGCACCGCCGCGCGCGAAAAGCTCCAGTGGCTGTTGGTCAACTCCACCCGGTCTCCGGCCACCGCGGTGGCGACCGCGAACGCGGCCCGCTGCGGCGCCCGGTAGGCCGCACCCAGATCACGCTGCAGCCCGACCAGATAAGCCCGCGCCGCTTCCGCCGGCCCGGCATGGGCCGGCACCGGCAGCGTGCGCACCTGCGTCACCGCCGAGCCGCCAGCCGCCACCCAGCCAAAGCGCGCATTAGTGCCGCCGATATCGGCCACCAGATAGGGCGCCGCCGTCATGAGCGCACCCCCGGCACAGCAGGACACACGGACGGGCACGACAGGACAGACCACAAGAGGGCCCGCAAGGAATCAGGAAGTTGGCAATGCACGATGGTCTCAGGCTTGCTGGCCACCCTCCACCCGCTTCAAACCAGGAGAAAGGCCGCCGATGCTGTTGGCTCTACTGGAGTACAAGGTAACAAAACTACATTCACATCACAAGAGCAAGAACCCATAAATCCATGTTCACCAGTAAAAACCAGATCGGCTTGTATGCATATCCGTCGATTCACCGTGCAAAGACGCTTACGGAAATGTAGCTTAGCTACAAACAAACAGGCAGGATTGGTCGTGTCAGCGCCGCAGCGCCGGCCCCGCTGTGCGCGCTTTGCCGGGGGTGAGATGAGGGCCGGCGGCCCCATAATCGCGCGCACCCGCCCCGTGCATCCGGACACGCCGGCGACGAAAAGATTCAGCCGCCCTGCCCATCACCTTCTCCCCCGCCCAACTATCGCCATGGTTCCCTTCGACAGTCCCCGGCTGATTGCCGACATCGGTGGCACCTATGCCCGCTTCGCGCTGGAAACCGCCCAGGGCCAGTTCGAGCACATCGCCTCGCTGCGCTGCGCCGACCACGCCGACTTCCATGCCGCCGTCAGCGCCTATCTGGTGACCCTGCCGGCGCTGAAGATCGAGCATGCCGGCGTCGCGATCGCCAACCCGGTCGAGGGCGACCAGGTCAGGATGACCAACTACCACTGGCAGTTCTCGATCGAGGAGATGCGCCAGCGCCTGGGGCTGGACACCCTGGTCGTCGTCAACGACTTCACCGCGCTGGCCATGGCCCTACCGCGCCTGTCGGGCCGCGACGTGCGCCAGATCGGCGGCGGCGAGGCCAATAAGCAGAGCGTCGTCGGCCTGCTCGGCTCGGGCTCGGGCCTGGGGGTCTCGGGCCTGATCCCGGCCGGCGAGGGCTGGGTGGCGCTGGGCACCGAGGGCGGCCACACCAGTTTCTCGCCGCGCAACGAGCGCGAGATCGCGCTCTTGCGCTTCGCCTGGCGAGAGTTCGAGCATGTGTCCTTCGAGCGCCTGCTGTCAGGCCCAGGCCTGGAACTGATCTACCGCGCGATGGCCGACTATGCCGGCCGCCCGGCCGAGGCGCTGCAGGCACCCGAGATCACGCAGCGGGCGCTGGATGCCAGCGACCCGGTCTGCGTCGAGACGCTGGCGCTGTTCTGCGCGCTGCTGGGCACGGCCGCGGCCAATCTGGCGGTGACCCTGGGTGCCCTGGGCGGCATCTATATCGGCGGCGGCATCGTGCCGCGGCTGGGCGAGTATTTCGACCGCTCGGCCTTCCGCCAGCGCTTCGAGGACAAGGGCCGCTTCTCGGCCTATGTGGCAGCGATCCCGACCTATGTGATCACCGCCGAGCACGCCACCTTCATCGGCGCCTCGGCGATCCTGGACGCGCAGCTGCGCACACTGAAGACCGCGCCGGGCGCGGCCATCCTGAACCAGATCCGGCGCGCGCGCGAACAGCTCTCGCCGGCCGAGCTGCGCGTGGCCGAGCATGTGCTGGCCCATCCGCGCGATGCGCTGAATGCGCCGATTGCCGAGATCGCCCGCGCCGCCAATGTCAGCCAGCCCACCGTGATCCGCTTTTGCCGCTCGCTGGGCTGCGAGGGCCTGTCCGACTTCAAGCTGCGCCTGGCCTCGGGCCTGACCGGCACCGTGCCGGTGACCCACACCCAGGTCACCCATGACGATTCGATGGTGGAGCTGGGTGCCAAGGTGCTGGGCAATACCGCCTCGGCCATCCTGCAGGTGCGCAGCGCACTGAACCGCGAGATGATCGATCGCGCGATCGAGCTGCTGCTGCGCGCCGACCGCATCGAGTTCTATGCCGTCGGCCATTACGGCGTCGTGGCCCAGGACGCGCAGTTCAAGTTCCTGCGCTTCGGCGTGCCCAGCAGCGCCTACACCGATCCGCGCCTGCAGTCGCTGGCCGCCAATGTGCTGGGGCCTCGCGATGTGGCCGTCATCATCAGCGCCAGCGGCAAGCTGCCCGAGCTGGCGGCGGTGGCCGACAAGGCGCGCGAACGCGGCGCCGCCGTGGTCGCGATCACGGCCAGCCAGTCACCGCTGGCCCGCAAGGCCGACGCGACCCTGATCGTCGACCATGTCGAGGATGTCTCCACCCATCTGCCCATGGTCAGCCGCATCCTGCATCTGCTGGTCATCGACATCCTGGCCGTCGGCGTCGCGATGCGCCGCAACCCCGAGGGCCTGGGCCAGCTGCCGGGCAAGGCCCGCGAGGAGCTGGACGAAGATGTGCTCAGCAGCACCCCGCCCAAGCGCGGCGCCAGCGCGGCCGCGCCGGGTGTCAGCCTGGCGACGCCGCTGGCCCGGCTGACCTCGCACAGCCGCTGAGCGGCCGATTCACCCCGGCCTCAGTCGGGCCGCTCGCCGGCAGCCAAGCGGCGCTCGATGTCTTCGATGACCGGCGGCAGCTGGGCCACGCTGTCGATCACATAGTGGGCGCCGCCGGCGCGCAGCTCGGCCGTGGCCCGCTCGCGCAGGCGCTGCTGCTCCTCGGCCGGCAGGGCCAGCCACTGCGCCTCGCTGAGGCCCAGGGTGTTGCCGCTGACGGCCAGGCCCACCACCCAGGCGCCGATCGCGCGGCCCTCCAGCAGTCCCGGTACCGTGTCGTCCACCTTCACGACCGCCGCCGGCGGCCAGACCTGCAGGTCCGACAGCGTCCGCACCATCATCAGGGGGCCAGGTCTTGCGCTGGCCATATCACCGGCGCAGACGAGGTTGTCGGGCACATAGCCCTGGGCCGCGGCCAGCGGCAGCACCACCTCCATGATGGGGCGGTTGTAGCCGGTGGTCGAGCCTATCTTCAGGCCGCGCTCGCGCAGGCCCTGCACCACGTCCAGCGCGCCCGGAATCAGCGCCGCATGGTTGCGCACGCTCTGCGCATTCATCGGCGTGAACTCCTCGTAGAGCGCGTCGCAGTCGGCGTCAGAGAACGGCCGGCCATGCTGGCGCAGCCACTCGGCCGCGATGCGCGGCGCCGTGCCCAGCGCATGGATATGGTCCCATTTGGCCAGACCCATCGGCGCCCGGGCCTCGTCAATGCTGATCGCAACGCCGTGGCGCGCGAACAGCTCGACGAAAGCGCCCATCGGCGCGAGACTGCCATGGTCGATGATGGTGCCGGCCCAGTCGAACACGAGCGCTTGAAGTTGAGTCATCGCCATTCCTTGTCTGTTTTCCTTGTCTGTTTCTTTGCTCACCAGGCGGCGAACACCTCTTCGGCCAGGCCGAAGGCGGTGCTGGCCCCGGTGCCGCTGGTGACGGTGACCGCGCGGGTGGCGGCGTCGGGTGCCAGCACCAGGCAGGGTTCGCGGCTCGACGAGGGATAGGTGCCGACCCAGCGCTCGGTCACCGTGGCCTCGCTCAGGCGCAGCGCCGTGCGCAGATGGCGCAGGATCAGCGCGTCGACCTCCTCCAGCGCAAACGGCGGCAGCACCGGCCCGTAGTGGTGCGAGTCGCCCACCACCAGCGAGCCATCGGCGCTTTGCACGACGATCAGATGGATGCCGTGCGCAAGGCTGGCGCCCTCCTCCGCCTGCAGCCGCTCGCGCAGCGCCTGCGCCTCGGGCAGGGCCGCATAACCCTCGTAGCGCACCAGGCTCAGGTCGCCCATCACCGAGCCTTCCAGCCGGAAGCCGGCCTGCGGCCGCACGCGCAGCATCTGCAGCTGGCATAGGCGCAAGTCATGCGGCTGCCACAGCGGCGCGAACAGGCCGTTGAGCTCGGCACCGCCACAGACGATCACGCGCTCGGCGCGATAGACGCCGCGCGAGGTCTGCACCTCGGGTGTGGCCACCGACAGCACCGCCTCGCCAAAGCGGAACTGCACGCCGTGAGTCTCGGCCAGCCATGCCGCCAGCTGCGGGATCGCGCTGCGCGACTCGACCCGCAGCTCATGCGGGCTGTAAAGCACCGCCTGCAAGTCCTCGGTCCGCAATCCGGCAAAGCGCGCGGCCGCGGCGGCCGGGCTCAGCAGCTCGCAGCCCTGGGCCATCTCGGTGGCCATGAAGGCCTCCAGCACCGAGCGCGCCTCGGGTCGCTGAGCCGTCAGCCACAGGCCGCGATGAACGAGATCGATGCCGGCCTGCGGCGCCAGCTCGGCCCAGACCTCGCGCGAGCGCCGCGCCCGCGCCCAGCTGGCACCGGCCTGCTGACCGGTCACGGTGACGAAGCCGAAGTTGCGGATCGACGCGCCTATGCAGGCCGCATCGCGCTCCAGCACCATCACCTTGAGCCCGCGCCGGGCCGCCTCATACGCATGGGCCAGGCCGACGATGCCCGCACCCACCACCAACACATCCACAGTCATTGCTTCTCGGTCTTTCATGCAGCGCGCCAGCGCTGCGTCTTTTGAATCAGCAGCCGCTCCAGGCCCGCCAGCAAGAGGCGGCCGCTCGCGGCGCTGAGGAAGATCAGGCAGGCCATCGCGGCCGCCGGGGCGATATCGCCGGCATCGTCCATCGCCAGCACGGCCACCGAGGCCAGCGTGGTTTCGGGCGAATAGAGGAAGACGACGGCCGAGACCGTGGTCAGCGCGTTCACGAAGAAGTAGCCGGCCACCTGTATCAGGGTCGGCAGCAGCACCGGCAGGTGCACGCGCCACAGGGTCTTCCAGAAGGGCACGCCCAGCGACTCGGCCACCAGCTCGTACTCGCGGTCGAGCTGGCGCAAGGCGGTCAGCTGGGTGATGTGGGCGACAGAGAAGAAATGGGCCACCGTGCACAGCACCAGGATGGCCATGCCGCCATAGATGAAGTGCAAGGGGTTCCAGGCGGCGTTGAAGAACAGGATATAGCCCAGGCCCAGCGCCAGACCCGGCACCGCCATCGGCAGGCTGGCGACCGCATTGAGCAGGCCGCGTGCGGCGGCAAAGCGGCGCGGTTTCTCGACCAGATAGGCGGTCAGAAAGCTCAGGCCCGCGCCCAGCACCGCGGTCGCGCAAGCCAGCTTGATCGAGTTGCCATAGCTGGCCCAGCCGCCGCCGTCCATCAGGTCGAAGTTGTAGTTGGCCAGGGTAGGCTGCAGCTTGTAGGGCCAGTAGGTCGCCAGCGAGGCGAACAGCGCCACGCCCATCACCAGCACGAGTGCGCCGGCGATCAGGCCGCAATAGAGCAGCAGCGCGCGGTCCAGTGGCTTGCAGGGACTGGGCCGGTAAGGCACCGCGCGCACGCTCAAGGCGGCCGACTGGCGCGCGCGCAGGCGCTGCTCGACCCAGAAGGCCAGCCCGGCCGGCAAGAGCAGCAGCAAGGCCACGACCGCGCCCATCTGCAGCTGCTGCTGGCCGATCACCTGCTTGTAGATGTCGGTGGCCAGCACCTGGGTGTTGCCGCCGATGACCTTGGGCACGCCGAAATCGGTGATCACCAGCACGAACACCACCACATAGGAGATCAGCAGGCCGTAGCGGCTGGCCGGCAGGGTCACGGTGCGGAAGATGCGCCAGCGGCTCGCGCCCAGGCTGGCGGCGGCCTCGTACAGCCGCGCATCGCCGCTGGCCAGCGCGGTGCACAGGATCAAGAGCGCATGCGGAAAGGTCCACAGCACCGAGCCGGCGATGATGCCGAAAGGCCCATAGGCCGGGCCCAGGCCCAGCACGGCGAGCCAGTCCTTCAGCAGGCCCTGGTTGCCGAACAGATAGATCAGGCTGATGGCCATCAAGAGCGAAGGCGCCAGCAGCGGCACCAGCGCGATCGCGCGCAGCAGGCCCCGGCCCGGCATGCAGCTGTGCATCAGCGCGAAGGCATAGCCATAGGCCAGGGTCACGCAGATCGCAGCGCTGGCGGCCGACAGCCACAGACTGTTGCCCAGCGAGGCCAGCACATTCGGGCCGCGCGCATAGGCGATGAAGTTGGCCAGGCCGACGAAGGACCCGTCGGCACCGTAGAAGCTCAGCAGCAGCAGCGCCGCCACCGGCAGCGCCACCGCGACGGCCAGCACGATCAGCGCCAAACCCAGCAGGCCGCCCAGCGCGCGCGCCTCACCCCGCTGCGCGACCGCCTTGGGCAGCAGCAGGGGCTCTGACAACACCACGCTCATGCCGCCACCCGCATCGACAAGGGCGTGTCCAGCGCGCTGACCGCCTCGGGCGGCAGCTCCACCCACAGCGGGCCTTCGTTCAACCAGGCCGGCAGCTGGGCGTCGCCCTCGGTGGCCAGCTGCAGCTCCAGCTGCGCGTCCAGCGCCTCGCAGCGCAGGCGCAGCAGGCTGCAATGACCCAGGAACATGGCCTCGACGAGGTTGACCGGCAGGCGGTTCGGTCCGGCCTGGGCGTGCAGTCGCAGGCACTCGGGCCGCAAGCCCAAAAGCACCGGGCTGCCGGTCTTGTAGCGGGCGAAGCTGGCGCTGGCGCAGGCCAGCTCGGCCGTGCCGACGCGGGCCCGTCCGGCGCCGGTCACCAGGCCCGGCAGCAGATTCATCTTGCCGACAAAGCCGGCGACAAAAGGCGTGGCCGGCGCCGCATAGAGCTGCTGCGGGCTGCCCTGCTGCTCGATCTGGCCCTGGTGCATCACGACGACGCGGTCGGCCATCGACAGTGCCTCGTCCTGGTCATGCGTGACCATGATGGTCGTGATGCCCAGGCGCTGCTGCAGGCGCCGGATCTCGGCGCGCAGGCCCTGGCGCACCTGGGCGTCCAGCGCCGAGAGCGGCTCGTCCAGCAGCAGCAGCGGCGGCCGCGGCGCCAGC
>NZ_JAQOWX010000049.1:0-38914 GCF_028462495.1 Paucibacter sp. XJ19-41 | reverse complement strand
GGCGCAGCCCGCACCGATGTCGCCGCGCGCCCAGGCCGAGGTCGGCAGCTTGAGTGCCCGGCTGCGTCCGCGCCCGGTGGTGATCGACGAGCGCGGCGAGGCCGACGAGCCGCCGCCCTGGCTGGATGCGCCGCCCGCCGATGAGGAGGGTGGTGCGGTGGTGCAGGCCGGCGGCGACGAGTCGGCCGAGCCGGGCGAGTCCGCCGGCCATGGCGGCGTCTACGCCTCCACCGCCGGCAGCGATGTGCAGCTGTCACCGACGCCGCTGGGCGAGCGCTGGGCCGGGCTGGTCAAGCGCCTGAGCCTGGTGGCGCTGGCCCGCGAGCTGGCGCTGCAGGCCGAGTGCGTCGGCTTCGACGAGCAGGCCGAGACAGCGCTGATACGGCTGAAGGTCGAGCGCGAGTCGCTGCGCCAGCCGGCGCTGAAGGACAAGCTGCAGGCGGCGCTGGCTGCCGTGCTGGAGCGCCCGGTGGCCATCGAGGTCGAGCCCGGCGTGGCACAGGACTCGCCGGCGCTGCGCGATGCCGCGGACGTCCAGGCGCGCCAGCGCCAGACCGAACAATTCGTTTTCCAAGACCCGCTGGTCCAGCAACTGCTGGCCCAGTTCAAGACGGCGCGCATCGTGCCCGGGTCGATCAAACCCCACTGAACACCTTTAGGAGATACGCACATGATGAAGGGTCAACTCGCCGGCCTGATGAAGCAGGCCCAGGCCATGCAGGACAACCTCAAGAAGGCACAGGACGAGCTCGGCAATATCGAGGTCGAGGGCCAGTCGGGTGCCGGCCTGGTCAAGGTCACGATGACCTGCAAGCACGAGGTCAAGCGCCTGACCATCGATCCCAGCCTGCTGGCCGATGACAAGGACATGCTGGAAGACCTGGTCGCCGCCGCCTTCAACGACGGCCTGCGCCGCGCCGAGGAAGTCAGCGCCGAGAAGATGGGCAAGCTGACCGCCGGCATGCCGCTGCCGCCCGGCATGAAGTTCCCCTTCTAAGCCCTTGACCGCACTCGACGATCTGATCGAGGCGCTCAAGCGCCTGCCGGGCGTGGGCCAGAAATCGGCCCAGCGCATGGCCTACCACCTGCTGCAGCACGACCGCGAGGGCGCGCGCCGCATGGCGGCCTCGCTGACCGCGGCGATGGCCCAGGTGGGCAACTGCCAGCGTTGCCATACCTTCAGCGAGGCGCCGATATGCGCGATCTGCGCCGATGCCCAGCGCGACGCACGCCTGCTGTGTGTGGTCGAGAGTCCGGCCGACCAGGCCGCGCTGGAGCGCACCGGCTCCTACCGCGGCTACTACTTCGTGCTGCAGGGCCGGCTGAGTCCGTTGGACGGCCTGTCCACCCAGGCCATCGGTGCCGAGCAACTGTTGCTGCGCGCGGCCGAGGCGGCGGTCGAGGAGGTGATCCTGGCCACCAGCTTCACCGCCGAGGGCGAGGCCACCGCCCATGTGCTGGCCGAGGCGCTGCGCTCGCGCGGCATCCGCGCCACCCGGCTGGCGCGCGGCGTGCCGGTGGGCAGCGAACTCGAGTATGTGGATCTGGGCACCATTGCCCATGCTTTGACCGATAGGCGCTGAGCGAATGACTGTTGCCAACTACTGCATCATCGCGGCCTGTGTGCTGCCCATCCTCTGCGCCGGCGTGGCCAAGTCCAAGGGCTTCGGCAAGCCGCGCCGCGACGGTGGCTTCGACAACCACAATCCCCGCGCCTGGCTGGCCGGCCTGTCGGGCTGGCAGGCCCGCGCCAACGCGGCCCAGGCCAACAGCTTCGAGGCCTTGCCGCTGTTCATTGCCGGTGTGCTGGCGGCGCAGCAGATGGGGGCGGTGCAGGAGCGCATCGACATGCTGGCGCTGTCCTTCATCACCTTCCGCCTGGCCTATATCGGCCTGTACCTGGCCGACCAGCCGAATCTGCGCTCGCTGGCCTGGTTTGCCGCGCTGGGCAGCGCGGTGGCCTTGTTCTTCGCCTGATCGATCGGCGCTGTGATCAGCCCTGTGATCAGCGTTTGGCTGCCTTGCGCGCCGCCGAGGCCACCCGGGTGCTCTTCGCGGCCGGGCGGCCCGCCTTGACGGCCTTGGCCGTGCGCGCCGCTGCGGCCACACGCTGGCTGTTGGGCGTGTAGACCACCAGGGTCTGGCCGGGCCTGAAGGCGGCCTTGGCCGAGACCTTGTTCCACTGCGCGACCTGGCTGGCACTGACCTTGTAGCGCTGCGCGACGCTGGCGACGGTCTCACCCTTGCGGGCCTTGAAGCTGACACGGCGCAGCGCCGGCACATCGGGCGCGAGGCTGATGCTGGCGTTGTCGGCCAGATGTTCGGACACATCCTGGTTGCGCTTGGCGCTGCGCGGCACCAGCAGGGTCGAGCCCTGGCGCACCAGCATGCGCGGCGGGATCTTGTTGATCTCGCGCCGCGCGGCCTCGCTCATGCCGCCCTGCGGGGCGGCATCGGCCGGCTTCATCGTGCGCGGCACCACCCAGGCGGTCCAGCTTGCCATCGCGCCACGGTGGGCGGCGAGATTGCGGGCAAAGGCGTCGGCGTTGTCGTAGGGCAGCAGCACCTGCTCGGTCGCTGCGGCCAGCATCACCGGCTTGTTGACCTGCGGGTTGAACTGCTTGAACTCATCGACCGTCATGCCGGCAAAGCGAGCGGCGACATCGACATCGATGTCGCGGTCGATATTGACGCTGAGGAAGTAGGGGTGGTTGGCGATCTCGGGCAGGGACAGCGCAAAGGCCTCGGGGCGCAGCACGATGTTCTTGACCGCCTGCAGCTTGGGCACGTAGTAGCGCGTCTCGTCGGGCATGCGCAGGCTCTCGTAGTCGGTCGGCAGGCCGGCGCGCTCGTTGCGCTTGATGGCGCGCTGCACATTGCCCTGGCCCCAGTTGTAGGCCGCCAGTGCCAGATGCCAGTCGCCGAACATGGTGTGCAGACGGCCCAGGTAGTCGAGCGCGGCGCGGGTCGAGGCCAGCACATCGCGGCGGTCGTCGCGGAAGATGTTCTGGCGCAGCTCGAAATCGCGACCGGTGGCCGGCATGAATTGCCACATGCCCGAGGCCTTGGCACTGGACAGGGCTTGCGGATTGAAGGCGCTCTCGATGAAGGGCAGCAGGGCCAGCTCCATCGGCATGCCGCGCTTCTCGACCTCGACGACGATGTGGTAGAGGTAGCGGCCGCCGCGCGTGGTCATGCGCGCCACATAGTCGGGGCGCTGGCTGTACCAGGCCTCGGCACGGCGCACCAGATCGTTCTCCAGCGTGGGCATCGCAAAGCCGCCGCGCACCCGTACCCACAGATCGGCCTTGGCCTTGGCGTCGTTCAGGTCGACGGTGACGCCGGGCTGCAACGCGTCCTCGACCTGGGGCAGAGCGGCGAGGGTGCCGGGTGCCGGCGACTCGGCCACCGGCGCGGCGGTCGCTGCGGTGCTGAGCTGCGGAGCCGGGGCGGCAGACTCCATCGGCGGCAGCGGGGTGCTGGCGCAGGCGCCCAGCAGCAAGGCCAGCGCCAGCGTGGAGAGTGTGGGCGGGGGGGTGTTGATCATCATCGGAAGTCGTTTTTCCATTGCCGCAGGGTGGCGAACACCGCAACAGGGTCGGTGTCCAGGAGCTGCGGCTGGTAGGCCAGGGCGGCGGCCCGCACGGCGGGCTGGTCGCAGCGCAGAAAGGGGTTGATGGCTTGTTCCTGACCTATGGTCGAGGGCAGGGTCGGCAGATTGTCGTGGCGGCGGGTCTCGCACCAGGCCTGGTAGTCGAGCAGCGCCGGATTCGCGGGCTCTATGGTCCGCGCAAAACGCAGATTCGACAAGGTGTACTCATGCGCGCAGCAGACTCGGGTGTGACCGGGCAGCGCGGCCAGCGCCTGCAACGAGGCCTGCAGCTGCGCCGGTGTGCCCTCGAACAGGCGGCCGCAGCCGCCGGAGAACAGCGTGTCGCCGCAGAACAGCAGGGGTGCGCTGGCATCGCTGGGCGTCTCGATCAGATAGGCGATATGGCCGGCCGTGTGGCCGGGCACGTCGATCGCGCGGATCTGCTGGCCCAGCAGCTCGAAGCACTGGCCGCCGCTGCAGGCCTGCACAGGCCCCGGAATGGTCTCGCGCGCCGGGCCGAAGACGGGGCCTTGCAGGCGCGGCCGCAGGCCGGCCAGGCCGCCGACATGGTCGCCGTGATGGTGGGTCACTAGAATGCCGGCCAGGCGCAGCGAATAGTGGTCCAGGGCGCGCAGCACGGGTTCCGCCTCGCCGGGATCCACCACCAGGGCTTGCGCACCGTCGTGCAGCATCCAGATGTAGTTATCGGTAAAGGCGGGCAGTGCGACCAAATCCATGCAGCGAGTTCTTGTGACGCGTGAAGCCTCGATTGTAGAGTTGGCCGCCTGGCTGCAGACACCGCCCGGCCGTTATCTGCTGGCCTGGGAGCAGGCCCAGCTCGATGCGGCCGTGGTCGACCTGTTCGGTTTCCATGCGCTGCAGCTCGGCCTGCCCGAGCTGCAGGGGCTGCGCGCCAACCGCATGCCGCACCGCTGGCTGGCGCTGGACAATCTGGCGCAGAACGCGGCGGACTGGCATGCCAGCGTGCCGGCCGATGAGGAAGCGCAGGCCGGTTTCAGCCAGTTCGGCCTGGACACCCAGCTCGCCGACCGGGGCGTGGCGCTGTTCGGCGAGTTCGATGCGCTGCCCTTCGAGGCCAACAGCCTGGACCTGGTGCTGCTGCCCCACACGCTGGAGTTGGCGCCGGACCCTCACCGCACGCTGCGTGAGGTCGAGCGGGTGCTGCGGCCCGAGGGGCGGCTCGTGATCTCGGGCATCAATCCGGCCAGTGCCTGGGGGCTGCGGCAGAATCTGGGCCGGCTGGTGAACCGCCTGCCGGGCAGCGGCGAGCGGCTTTATCTGCCGCGCGCCGGCGATTTCATCGGCTACTGGCGGCTGCGCGACTGGCTGCGCCTCTTGAGCTTCGAGGTCGAGGGCGCACAGTTCGGCGGCTACTGCCCGCCGCTGCGCAGCGACAAATGGCTCAAGCGCTGGGATTGGCTGGAGGGCGTGGGCTCGCGCTGGTGGCCGGTGCTGGGCGCGGTTTATTTCCTCACTGCGGTCAAGCGCGTGCACGGCATGCGCCTGATCGGCCTGGCCCGCCAGCCGGCCCGGCCCGCCAAGGCGCGCGCCGCCGTGGCCTTGCATCAACATCACAAGCACCGAGAAGCGAACGAATGACGACAGAGAACAAGCCCGCCGCCACCATCCAAAAGCCGGTGGTGACGATTTACACCGACGGGGCTTGCAAGGGTAATCCCGGGCGGGGCGGCTGGGGCGCCTGGCTGAGCTCGGGCGGCCACGACAAGGAGATGTTCGGCGGCGAAGCCAACACCACCAACAATCGCATGGAGCTGACCGCGGTGATCGAGGCGCTGGCCTCGCTCAAGCGCAGCTGCAAGATCACGATCTACACCGACAGCGAGTACGTGCGCAAGGGCATGACCGAGTGGATCAGCGGCTGGCAGCGTCGCGGCTGGAAGACCGCCGACGGCAAGCCGGTCAAGAACGTCGAGCTCTGGCAGCGCCTGGACGCGCTGCGCAAGCTGCATGAGGTGGAGTGGCGCTGGGTCAAGGGCCATGCCGGCGACCCGGGCAACGAGCGCGCCGATGCGCTGGCCAACCGGGGCGCTGCCAGCGTCTGAATGCCGGCCGGGGGCGTGCGCTGTGCGCCCGGCGGGTGCTGTTGACGCCTCTGCCGCCGTGTTTCAGTGCCGTATTGCCGCAGCGCCGACTGCAACAACATGTGTTCGCCGCTACAGTGCGCGGTCGGAGAAAAATGCATGAGCTTCAAGAAACTACATAGCGTCGTTGCGGTTGTTGCGTTGGTCGGGCTCAGTGCGCTGGCCTATTGGTGGCAGCATCAGCCGGGCAAGGCCCAGGCGGCGGCCAAGTCCGGCCAAGCTGGCCAGCCGGGCGGGCGCGGCCCGCTCAGCGTCGAGGCCGGCCGGGTTCAGGTGCAGAGCCTGGCCGACGACGCGCAGGCGGTCGGCGCGCTGCGGGCGCGCCAGTCGGTGATGCTGCGGCCCGAGGTCAGCGGCCGCATCACCAAGCTCGGTTTCACCGACGGCCAGCGCGTGCGCCAGGGCCAGCTGCTGGTGCAGCTGGACGAGGCCTTGCAGGCGGCGCAGCTGCAGCAGGCCGAGGCCCAGGCCGGCATCGCCCGCACCCAGCTGCAGCGCAACCGTGAGCTGCTGGCCCAGAGTTTCGTCTCGCCCAGCGTGGTCGACCAGGCGGAGGCGACCCTGAAGGTGGCCGAGGCCCAGGTATCGCTGGCCCGGGCCCAGCTGGCGCGGCTGCAGGTGCGTGCACCCTTTGACGGCGTGATGGGCATACGGCTGATCAATCTGGGTGACTATGTGAAAGACGGCGCCGATCTGGTCAGCGTCGAGGATGCCTCGTCGATGTGGGTGGATTTCCGCCTGCCCGAACGTTTCGTGCCCCAGCTGCGCCTGGGCCAGGATGTGTCGCTGGGCCTGGATGCCTTGCCGGGCCGCGAGTTCAAGGCCCGTATCGAGGCGCTGGACAGCCAGCTGGACACGGCGGGGCGGTCGATGCTGGTGCGCGCGCGCCTGCTGGGCGACACCAGCATGCTGCGCTCGGGGCTGTTCGCCCGCGTGCGGGTGGTGTTCGCGCTGCGCGAGCAGGCCCTGGTCGTGCCCGAGGAGGCGCTGGTACCGATGGGCGGCAAGCAGTTTGTCGTCAAGCTGGTCGAGGGCGCCGATGGGCGCTTGATGACGCAGCGCGTCGAGGCGCAGCTGGGCATGCGGGTGCCGGGCAAGGTGGAACTGCTGGGCGGCGTCAAGGCCGGCGACCGGGTCGTGACGGCGGGGCAGGGGCCGCTGATGCGCGGCGAGTCGCAAGCGGTCAAACTGGTGGACCTGGACAAGCCGGCTGCCGCTCGCGCGCCCGCGCCGACCGCCTCGGCCGCCAGCCGCTAAGGAGGGTTGCCTCATGCGCATCTCTGAAACCTCGATACGCCGCCCCGTCTTTGCGACCGTGATGTCGCTGCTGCTGCTGCTGGTGGGCATCGTGTCCTTCGACAAGCTCTCGCTGCGCGAGTACCCGCGCATCGACGAGCCGGTCGTGACGGTCAGCACCCGGCTGGTGGGGGCTTCGTCGGAGGTGATCGAAACCCAGGTCACCAAGCCGATGGAGGACTCGATCGCCGGCATCGACGGCGTCGACATCCTGACCTCGATCTCGCGCTCCGAGCAAAGCCAGATCACGGTGCGCTTCAAGCTGGAGAAGAATCCCGACGATGCCGCCGCCGATGTGCGCGATCGCGTCTCGCGGGTGCGCGGCCGTCTGCCCGATGCGGTGGACGAGCCCATCGTCGCCAAGGTCGAGGCCGATGCGACGCCGACGATCTGGCTGGCCTTCACCAGCGAGACCCTGGACCCGCTGCAGATCACCGATCTGGTCAACCGCGTCGTCAAGCCGCGGCTGCAGACCGTGCCGGGCGTGGCCGATGTGCAGATCGGCGGCGATCGCAAGTATTCGATGCGCATCTGGCTGGACCCGGACCGGCTGGCCGCCTACAAGCTGACGGTGCAGGACGTCGAGGACGCGCTGCGCCGCCAGAACCTGGAGGTGCCGGCCGGCCGCATCGAGAGCCAGCAGCGCGAGTTCAATGTCACCGCGCGCACCGACCTGAACACGGTGGCGCAGTTCGCCGAGGTGGCGCTGAAGCAGGCCAGCGGCTTCACGGTGCGGCTCAAGGATGTGGCGCGCATCGAGGAGGCCGCCGCCAGCGAGCGCTCGCGCGTGCGGCTGAACGGTGTGCCCTCGGTGTCGTTGGGTGTGATCCGTCAGGCCACGGCCAATCCGTTGGATGTGTCGGCCGGCGTGCAGGCCATGCTGCCGCGCATCCAGCAGGACCTGCCGGACACCGTGACGGTGCGGCCGGCCAATGACAACTCCGTCTTCATCGACCGTTCGATCAAGTCCGTTTACACCACCATCGCCGAGGCGGTGGTGCTGGTGGCCCTGGTGGTGTTCGTGTTCCTGCGCACCTTGCGGGCCTCCATCATCCCGCTGGTGACGATCCCGATCAGCCTGATCGGCTCGTTCGCGCTGATGGCGGCCGCCGGCTTCACGATCAACACGCTGACCCTGCTGGCCCTGGTGCTGGCGATCGGCCTGGTGGTCGACGATGCCATCGTCGTGCTGGAGAACATCTTCCGCCATATCGAGGAGGGGCTGGAGCCCTTCCAGGCGGCGCTGAAGGGGGCCAAGGAGATCGGCTTCGCGGTGGTCGCGATGACGCTGACCCTGGTGGCGGTGTTCGCGCCGCTGGCCTTCACGCCGGGGCGCACCGGGCGGCTGTTCGTCGAGTTCGCGCTGACGCTGGCCGGCGCCGTCGTGGTGTCGGGCTTTGTTGCGCTGACGCTCACGCCGATGATGTGCAGCAAGCTGCTGCGCCACAACAGCAAGCCCACGCGCTTCGACACCGGCATGGAGCGGGTGCTGGTCTGGATCAGCGATCGCTATGCGGCCGCGCTGCGCTTCGCGCTGCGCACCCGCTGGCTGGTGGTGGCGGTGATGGTGGCCTCGGGCGCCTACAGCTGGTGGCTGTTCAGCCATGCGAAGAGCGAGCTGGCGCCGCTGGAGGACCGAGGCGTGATCTTCATGCCGATCAGCGCGCCGGATGGCTCGACCCTGGAGTTCACCGCCCGCTATCTGGATGCAATCGACCGGGTCGCGGCCGGCTATCCGGAGTTCGACCGCCGCTTCATGTTTGTCGGCGGCGCGACCGTGGCTCAGGCCACCGGCATCCTGCGCACGGTGGACTGGGTGGACCGCGATGTCAGCACCCAGGAGCTGGCGCGCCGGCTGCAGCCGCAGCTGGCCGGGCTGCCGGGGGTCAGCGTGTTCGCGGTGACGCCACCGAGCCTGGGCCAGGGCTTTCGCGAGCGTTCGATCAATTATGTGATCCTGACCAGCGACAGCTATGCCAATCTGGCCGGCGTGACCCAGCAGTTCATGGCCGCGCTGGCCAAGAACCCGGGCTTTGTGCAGCCCGACAACGATCTGCGCCTGAACAAGCCCGAGGTCTTCATGGAGGTGGACCGCGAGCGCGCGGCCGATCTGGGCGTCAATGTCGACCAGGTGGCGCGCACCGTCGAGACCATGCTGGGCGGCCGCAATGTGACCCGCTACAAGCGTGACGCCGAGCAGTACGACGTGATCGTGCAGACCGATGCGGTGGGCCGCACCACGCCCGACCATATCGAGAAGCTGTTCGTGCGCGGCCGTGGCGACGCGATGATTCCGCTGGCCAGCCTGGTCAAGGTGCGCGAGGCGGTCAGCCCGCGCGAGCTGAACCACTTCAACCAGCGCCGCTCGGTGGCCATCACGGCCAATCTGGCGCCCGGCTATGCGCTGGGCGAGGCGCTGGAGTTCATGGACGCGACCGCGCGCGAGATCCTGCCTATGGGCTACGCGACCGAGCTCAACGGCGTCTCGCGCGAGTTCCGCTCGTCCAGCGGCGCGCTGGGCCTGGTCTTCGTGCTGGCCCTGCTCTTCATCTTCCTGGTGCTGGCGGCGCAGTTCGAGAGCTTCATCGATCCCTTTGTGATCATGCTGGCGGTGCCGCTGTCCATGGTCGGTGCGTTGGCGGCGCTGCAATGGTCGGGCGGCACGCTCAATGTCTACTCGCAGATCGGCCTGATCACGCTGGTGGGGCTGATCACCAAGCACGGCATCCTGATCGTCGAGTTCAGCAACCAGCTGCGCCAGCAGGGCAAGGACGTGATGGAGGCGGTGATCGAGGCCTCGGCACTGCGCCTGCGCCCCATCCTGATGACCACCGGCGCGATGGTGCTGGGCGCGATCCCGCTGGCCCTGGCCAGCGGCGCCGGCGCCGAGAGCCGTCAGCAGATCGGCTGGGTCATCGTCGGCGGCATGAGCTTCGGCACCTTGCTGACCATCTTCGTCGTGCCGACCATGTACACGCTGTTCGCGCGCAAGAGCACGCCCGGCGAGATCACGACGCCGGCGCTGGCGTCCTGAGGGATCAATCGGCCCGCGGGCTGGCGTAGTCGCGCAGGCCGGCCAGGCTCAGTACCTCGATGCCGCGCCGGCTGATGTTCAGCAGTCCGGCGGCCTCCAGGCGCTGCAGCGCGGCATTGGCGCGCTGGCGCGAGATGCCGGCCAGCTGGGCCACCTCGACCTGGCGCAGGTCCAGGAACAGGCCCGGCTCCGGGTAGAGCTCGGGGTTGTAGAGCGCGGCCAGGCTGCGTGCGACCCGCGCCGTGCAGTCCAGCAGGCGCTGGTTGCACAGCTGGGCGATGAAGCTGCCCATGCGGGCGTTCATCAGGTGCTGCAGATAGTGGTTGAAGGGCAGGCTGGTGGCGCGCAGCCACTCGAAGGTCTCGCGCGGCAGCAGGGCCAGGTGCGAGTCGCGCAGGGCCACGCCCTCGTACTGCCAGCGGCCGCGCTTGATCAGTGTGCCTTCGCCGAACCAGCCGCCGGGCGCGGTGCCGATCAGCGTGGTCTCGCGGCCGTCGGGGCTGCCTACGCTCATCTTGCCGAAGCCGCTGATCAGCCCGACCCAATGCTCGGCCGGCTCGCCCATGCGTACCATCGCCTGGCCGGCCGCCACCCGGCGCTCGCGGCACTCCGCCTGCACGCGTTGCATCTCGGCGGGGCTGAGGTTGCGGCCCCAGATCGACTTCTCCAGCATCTCTTGCAAGCTCATGCGGCGATTCTAGGAGGCAGGCCCGGTACAGTTCGGCTCAGCCTCCAACATCACCGCAGCTATGACGAAGAATCAGCCCCTGATCCGATGGCACTCCATGTTCATGGGCGTGGCCCTGCTGGCCGCCGCGCGCTCCAAGGACGAACGCAAGCGCAACGGCGCCTGCATCGTCAGCGCCGACAACAAGATCCTGGGCGTCGGCTACAACGGCCTGCCGCGCGGCTGCTCCGACGAGGATGCCGGCTACTGGGCCGATGACGATTCGGACCCCTATCAATCGCGCCACAGCTACATCGTCCATGCCGAGGTCAACTCCATCCTGAACTGCGTCGTGCTGCCGCTGACCGGCAGCACGATCTATGCGACCCAGTTTCCCTGCCCGCGCTGCGTGCAGTCCATCATCCAGGTCGGCATCCGCCAGGTGATCTATCTGGAGAAGAAGCTGCATCACTCGCGGGCCAACGAGGCCGCCAACAAGATGCTGGCCGATGCCGGGGTTCATATCCATTCGCTCGAAGAGTTGGAGCCGCCGTCGGCGCAGTGGTCCGAGGCCTTGGCCGGTTTCATCACGCAGCAGGCGCTGGTCGATGGCGCGACCAAGGGCGCGACTTGAGCCGAATCAGCGGGTGAAGCGCCGGCTTTTTCTCGCTTAAGTTGCGCCGGCTCCCGGCATCATCCGAGCCATCAACCCGCCGGTTCGAGGAGTTCGACGATGATGATCCCGCTGCACCTGATTCCCGCCCAGAGCCGCCCATCACTGGAGTTCTTCGACGCCGGCGTCGCCGAGGTGCCCGACCTGGGCCTGTCGATTGCCGGCCCGGTGGACGGCGCCCAGCTGCAGGCCTTCCAGACCCTGATGCAGCAGGCCGGGCTGCGCCTGCAGCCGACCCGCATGCTCTACGACCGGCTCTACGCCTTCGAGCGCCTGGCCGATGCGCATGCGAGCGGCAATCAGGCCTTGCGAGAACTTGCGATGCAGTTGTTTGACAGCTATCAGCGCGCCGGCGAATGGATCGCGTTGATGCACTGAAGCGCCAGGCTTGGCCGCATTCACAAAGCGCCCCGCGAGGGCGCTTTTTCTATTGCCGAGCGCAGGGCTCAGAGCGCGGTCAGCCAGTCGCAGCGCAGCCGTCCCTGACGATGCAGGCGCCGGCGCGCCCGGGCATACCAGGTCGGCAGCAGAAAGGCCGCCAGGCTCAGCGGCAGCGCCACCCAGGCCTCCAGCAGCAGCAGGCTGGGCACGCTGATCCAGCCCAGCACCCAGCAGGTCAGGACCAGGTCCCAGGCCTGCGATTCCACCGGGTGGCGGCCGCCATGCAGGATCAGCCAATGCTTGACTTGGGTCAGTTGCTGCAGAGTCATGATCAAACTCCTCGCGCCTATTTTGTCAGCTTCGCGTCAGCTTGTTTATCGCTCAACTGCGGCTGAAAAGCCAGCGCTTTGACGCATTCGGGTCGACAAGGATCCGGTCTGCACGCCCAGCCCGATGCACATCGCCGCTGTTGTATTTGCGTGCATCGGCGCACGGCCTCAGTGCATGTCATCTGGCTTACATATCGCGTCGCCAAACTGTCACACGGAAAATTTGATCGAGCTGTGCTCATGGGCCACCCTTCGCGGGGCAGCGATGAGAGTTGTTTCAGGTCTTGCTGGCACCGTCTTTGCTATACGAGTTCGGGTAGATGAGGCACGAGCGTGGCGCTTTGCATCGCGATGGTGCAAGTTCGCTCGCAAAGGGAGCGAGCGAGCCGGGCAGCACAAACAGCAGCTTCTTTCAAGCCGTAGTTCCTCGGTGTGGGAAAACCGCGATCCCAAACGTTTGCGGTTGTCCTCGGCACTACATTTTTTGTTGGTTTTTGTTTGCAGGCGCCAGTCTGCGTTCACTTAGAGGTTGATCAGAATGAATAGCAAACGTTTGTTTTTTTCCAAAACCGCGCTGAGCGCGGCTGTTGCACTGCTGGTCGCTGCACCCGCAATGTCCCAAACTGCGCCTGCAGCCGATTCGAGCGAAGCGGCCCCCCGCGCTAAGGATGATGCCGTTCGTCTAGGTACGATCACGATCGTTGGCGAGGGCAACAAACTTGGCGCCGGTCAGATGCTGAATGAAGATGTGGCCAAGAGCCGCAGCACAGTCACGAAGGCGGCGGTCGAGAAGGATCGCGCCACGGGCAATCCTTACCAGGCTCTTGCACTTCTGCCCAGCATCAACTCCTTCAACCATGACGCCACCGGCTTGTTCGGCGGTGGTCTGTCGGTGCGGGGTTTCAACTCTGATCAATTGGGTTTCACGATCAACGGCGTGCCGGTAAACGACTCCGGTAATTTCGCGGTCTATCCGCAAGAGTACGTCGATCAGGAAAACGTTTGCACCCAGGGTGTGACCCAGGGTAGCCCTGATGCCGAATCGCCCCATGCTGGCGCGACCGGCGGCAATGTGAGTATTACCACCTGCGATCCTGAAGATAAGCGCCGTTTCCGCTTCGCTCAGACCTTGGGGCAACTGGACCTGACGCGCACCTATGTGCGTTTCGACTCTGGCCGTTTCTTCGACAACAAGATGAAGGTGTTTCTGAGCTACTCGCACACCCAGGCCGACAAGTGGAAGGGCAAGGGCAAGGCCAAAAAGGACCATATTGATGCGGCTTTCCGCTACGACATCGATCAGGACAATGTGATCCTCGGCTCGGTCGTCTACAACCGTGCGATCAACAACAACATCTACAACCCGAGCCTGAAGGAGTTGAATGACAACGGCTACAACTTCGACTACTCGACCACGATCAAGGCGCGCCCGGCCCCGGTGAACGGCACGGCCCAGACAGAAACCGCCAACTCGTTCGTCAATACGTATTACGACATGGCCCTGAACCCCTTCGAGAACGCGATCATCTCGGTCTCGGGCTCGTTCAAGGTGGCCGAAAACACCTACCTGAAGGTCCAGCCTTACATGTGGTTTGGCCTGGGCAATGGCGGCTGGTCGGAGCAGGCTCTTCGTGAATCGTCAAGTCTGATCGGCGGTGCTGTGGACATCAACGGGGACGGCGATACCCTGGACACTTGGCGTGTCGCCCGTGCCAGTCAGACCCGCACCCAGCGCCCGGGCGTTACCGCCGAACTCAGCACCACGCTGGGTGATCATTATCTGAAGGCCGGTATCTGGTATGAACGCGCCAGCCATCGCCAGACCCAGCCTGCCGTTCAGATCACGGATGCCGGCCGTCCCGCCGACATCTGGCTGAAGGACGGTTGCATCGACCGTGCCGACGGAACCTGCTACCAAGGCCGCAACGCGGACACGACCAGCACCGCTTATCAGGCATATCTGAGCGACAGCATCAGCTTTATGAATGATCGCGGCATGCTGAGCCTGGGCGTGCGTACGCCGCATGTGACTCGTGATGTGACGAGCTATGAAAATGAGGGTAGCACCGACCCGATCACTCGCGCCCGACTGCCGTCCTACAACATCAAGAAGTCCTTCAACGACGTGCTGCCGCAGGTCGGCGTGCGCTTCAACCTGGATCGCAACAACCAGGTGTTCCTGAGCGTCGCAAAGAATTTCAAGGCACCGGCCAACTTCGCTTTCATGGCTTCCAACGTGCGCGTTCTCAACAGCACTGTGGTCCCAATCGTCGATGTGAAGCCTGAGACGTCAATCATGACGGATGTGGGCTATCGTCTGCAGACCCGCATGGGTTCCTTGTCGGCCACGGTCTTCAACTCGGATTTCAAGGATCGCCAAGCCACGGCCTACGACCCGAACACCCAGGTTTCGACCTACCAGAACATCGGTAAGACCAACAATCGCGGCCTGGAACTGGAGGCTGGCTCGGCGCCGTTCTGGGGTGGTTTCACTGCGTACGGCTCGCTGACGCTACAGAAGAGCAAGGTGAAGGACGACTACGTGGTGTCTGCCACCTCGACGCTGCCGACCTCGGGCAAGCAGATGACGCTGACGCCCGAGCAGATGATCGGCGCGTCGCTGCAATACGCTACAGGCCCGTTCTATGCACGTCTTAAGGCCAAGTACACCGGCAAGCAGTACGCTACGCTGATGAATGATGAAGAAGTGCCTGCCTATACCGTCCTTGACCTGGACGGCGGTTACAACTTCGGCACCCTTGGCATGCTCAGCAACACGCAACTTCGCGTGAATATCAGCAACATCACCAACGAGAAGTATCGCAACCCGAGTTCCGGCACGGTGTCCAACGCTACTGCCTACCCCAACCGACCGGCGCAGAGCGTATTCTATTACCTGGGTGCACCGCGCTTCTTCTCGGTGTCATTGAGCGCTGACTTCAACTAAGCAAGTGGATCCGGGGCTTTAAGCCCCGTTTCATGCGCTGCCCACGAGGCGGCGCCTTTGCCGAGCCGCATGGTCAACCGCCATGCGGTTTTTCCATTGGTCGCGCGAGTCACAGCCCCTTGAACAAATGCGCAAACATGCGGCTGACTGCCAGCCGCTCCGGCCGGTCGCGCAGATGCCGGCTCAGCCTGCCGGCCTCGTCGCGCACCGCGCGGGTGATCGCCTCGGTGCGCACCACGACGCTGCGGTGCACCTGCCAGAACTGTTGCGCGTCGAGCTGGGGCAGCAGCTCACGCAGCGAGGCGCGTACCAGATGCTCCTTGTCGCCGGTGACAACGCGCACATACTTGTCGGCCGCCTCGAAATAGATCACCTCGCTGACCGGCACCATATGGATGGTCTGGCCGACGCTGACCTGCAGCAGGCGCAGCGGCTGGGCCGCAGCGGCCGGCAGCCCCAGCGCCTCGGGTACACCGGGTGCAGCCAGCAACTGGCGCAGCTGGGCCACCGCCGCCATCGCGCCGCTGTCGGCGGGGCGCTGTGGTGCCGACGATGCGGCCACGCGTTGCCGCAGGGCCGTCTGCAAACGGCTGCAGGTCTGCGCCAGGCGCTCGCGCTGCACGGGTTTGAGCACATAGTCCAGCGCAGCCTGCTCGAAGGCCTTCAGCGCGTACTGATCGTAGGCGGTCACGAAGACCAGCAGCGGGAAGGGCGTGCTGTTCTGATCGCCGTCGGGCCAGTCCTCGGCCAGCGCCTGCGCCACTTCCAATCCCGTCATGCCCGGCATGCGGATGTCCAGGAACAGCACCTGGGGACGCAGTCGCAGCGCGGCCTCCAGCGCGGCCTCGCCATGGGCGGCCATCGCAACAATCTGCAGCTCGGGCCACAGCGCGGCCAGGTCGGCACGCAGGCTCTCAGCCAGCAGCAGTTCGTCTTCGGCAATCAGGGCGGTGCAGGTGCTGTTCATGACTGGACTTCGGTGAAGGGGAGGGTGATGCTGACCAGAGTGCCGCCGCACTCGTCATGGGCCGGCTCGATGCGCAGCGCGGCGGCGCTGCCGTACTGGGTCGCCAGCCGGGCACGCACCTGCTCAAGGCCGAAGCCGGTACCCGTCGATGGGCCGGCCTGGCCCAGGCCGGCGCCGGTGTCCCGCACCTGCAGCAAGAGCTGACCCCGCTCGTGACTTGCCGCGCTGATGATCAGTTCGCCGCCCTCGATATGGGGCTCCAGCCCATGCTGGATGGCGTTCTCGACCAGGGGCTGCAGCAGCAGTGGCGGGATGGGCATCCCCGCCAGCTCCTCGGGCAGGATCAGCTGCGGCCGCAGCCGCGCGCCCATGCGCACCTGCATCAGGGCCAGATAGTCGGCCAGCCGCGCGAACTCCTCGCGCAGCGGATGGGCGCCGCTGCGCGAGGCGTTCAGTGTGGCGCGCAAAAAGGCGATCAGCTGGTCCAGCATGGCCTGGGCGCGCGTTGCGTCCAGCGCGATCAGCACGCGCAGATTGGCCAGGGTGTTGAACAGCATATGCGGCTCCAGCTGCGACTCCAGCAGGCGCAGCTGCATCTCGGCGGCCTGGCGGCGCGCCTGTTCGGCCTCGACCTGGCTGGCATGGAGGCGGCCGCGCGCATAGAAGAAGCCGGTGGCCACGATGGAGGCCAGCAGCGAGACCAGCAGCAGGCCGGCGATCTCACGCCAGTGGCTGTTCCACAGGCTGCGCGTGCGGTAGCCCAGGAGCTGGTCGGCCAGCCCGCTGCCCAGGCTGTAGGCCAGCGGCACGCTGAGCGCCACGCAGCCCAGCATCACCGGCCAGCCGGGCCAGTCGTGTTTATGCGCCTCGCAGCCGGGCCGCAACCGCCGCATCACGGCCGCGCTGAGGGCGCGCGAGGCATCGATCAGCGCCCAGCACATCAGACCTATCGTGATCGAGTAGACCAGGCTGGCCAGCAGATTGTTGCGTGAGAAGCCATAGACCAGCAGGCCGATGCCGGCCGAGAACAAGGTCGTGACGCCGGCCATGCGCAGCGGGTAGGGCAGGCGGCTTGAGAGTCTGTGTATCGAGGGGGGCAGCGGCATGGCGGCCATTGTCGAGCAGGTGAGGCCGACGATCGCCGGCGCTGCGACGACGCGCACGGAGCGGGCGCGAGCCGCACCGGGCGGGCGCGAGTGGCCCGGCGCCTCACGCACAATGCCGCCCATGCAAGCTTTTGTCCTGACCCCGCCCAGCGCCCCGGCGATCCCGCTGATCATCGACTCGCCGCACAGCGGCCAGCACTACCCGGCCGACTTCGGCAGCCGCCAGCCGCTGAGCGTCTTGCGCGAGGGCGAGGACGCCTTTGTCGAGCGGCTCTACGAAGGCGCGCACAGCCTCGGCGCCACGCTGCTGGCCGCGCAGTTTCCGCGTGCCTATATCGACCCCAACCGGGGCCTGGACGATATCGACCCGGCCATGCTGGACGCGGACTGGCCCGGCGCCGTCACACCCAGCCGCAAGACCGAGCTGGGCATCGGCCTGATCTGGCGCACGATGGGACAGGGCCGCGACATCTATGACCGGCGCCTGACGGTGGCCGAGGTGCAGGCGCGCATCCGCGACTGCTATCGGCCCTATCACCTGGCGCTGCGCCGCCTGCTCGACGACGCCTTGGCGCGGCATGGCCGGCGCTGGCATTTGAACGTGCATTCGATGCCCGACGACTCCTATGCCCAGCTGGGCCTGCCGGAGCGCCAACTGGCCGACTTCGTGCTGGGCAATCTGGACGGCGCGAGCAGCGACGCCGCGACCCTGCTGGTGCTGGCCGAGCCGCTGCGTGCGGCCGGTTATAGCGTGGCCTTCAACGAGCCCTTCAAGGGCGTGACCCTGATCCAGCGCTCCGGCAACCCGGCCGCGCTGTGCCACTCGGTGCAGATCGAGATCAAGCGCTCGCTCTATATGGATGTGGCCAGCCATCAGCCCAACGAGGGCTTTGCGCGCGCCCAGGCCGCGATCCAGGCGATGCTGGCGGCGCTGGCGCGGCACATCAGCGCGTAGGCGGGGTTTCGAGGGCCGGGTGCTCGCGCAGCGCCTCGCCCAGATAGTCGATGAACAGGCGCAGCGGCGCCGGCATCTGGCGGCGCTCGCGCCAGCAGGCGAAGAACTCGAGCGGCTCGGCCACGGCCTGGGCTTCGTCCTCAGCCAGGAACAGCGGCAGCAGCAGGCCCTGGCGCAGCGGCTCCCTGGCGACGAAGCTGCCGAGCCGGGCGATGCCCATGCCGCCGATGGCCAGCGCGGCCAGCGCGTCGATGTCATTGGCCAGGCAGCTGATCTTCAGCTCGGGCACGATGCGCTCGCCCTCGCGCGTGATGAAAGCCCAGGGCAGCAGCCGGCCGTCCACCGGCAGGCGAAAGCCCAGGCAGTCGTGCTCTTGCAACTGCTCCGGCCGGGTCGGCCGCCCGGCGCGCGCCAGGTAGTCGGGCGAGGCGCAGAACAGCATCGGCGCCGTCGCGATGCGCCGCGCGATCAGGCCCGGCTCCAGCTGGGCCCGGAAGCGGATGCTGAGATCGAACTCCTCGCGCACATGGTCGACGCTGCGGTCGGCCAGCGTCAGCTCCAGCTGGATGCGCGGATGGGCGCGCGCAAACGCAGGCAGCAGCGGCGCGATCAGATGCCGGCCGAAGGCCACCGAGGCGGCGATGCGCAGCCGGCCGCGCGGCTCGCCGCTGAAGGCGGTGACATCGGCGCGCGCCTGCTCCAGCTGGGCCTGCAGATCGCGCACGCGCTGGAAATAGAGCTCGCCGGCCTCGGTCAGCGCCAGTGCCCGCGTGCTGCGGGTCAGCAGCCTTGTGCCCAGCGAGGCCTCCAGCCTGGCGATGGCCTGGCCGGCCGAGGCCGGCGTGATGCCCAGCTGCCTGGCGCTGGCGGCGATGCTGCCGGCCTCCACGGCCTTGACGAAGGCGGCAATGCCGCTGAGGGTGTCCATGCGCCAGATTATGTTGGATCTTGGCTATTGATGGGGGCTCACTCGATGCTTTTGACATCGAGTGAGCAGGGCGCCGATGGGCTTATCAGCCAGGCCCTGCGTGCCTACAGTGGCGCCAATCCCATTCCATTCATGCCTACCTGACCACTATGAATCAGCCCACCCTGTCCAAGACCACGGCCGCACGCGGCCTGCCCAAGCGCTTCACGCCGGCGGTATTCGCCTTCTATATGGCCGGCATCATGGCCATGCTGATGTGCCTGGTCATCGTCGGCGTCAACACCGGGCTCGGCCCGGGCTATCTGAGCCGGGTGCTGGGCACTTATGCGCTGGCCTTTCCGGTGGCGTTCTGCTGCGTGATGCTGGTGCGGCCGCTGGTGTTGAGGCTGGTCGCCGCGACGGTGGCCGACTGAGCTCAGCGGCGCTTTTTCGTGCCACCGCCCAGGATGCTGCCCAGCACGCCGCGGATGATCTCGCGGCCCACGGTCGAGCCCATCGTGCGCAGCGCCGACTTGGCGGCCGTTTCGGCCAGGCCCTCGCGGCGTCCGCCGCGCGGGCCGGTGGAGCCGAACAGGATGTCCTTGAGACCGCCCATCAGGCCGCCGTCTTCTGCCGTCTGCCCGGGCTTGCCCTGGTTCGTCGCGGCCGTGGCCTCATCGGCCATCGTCGCCGCGGTACGGCCCTTGAGCTTCTCGGAGGCTGACTCGCGGTCCACCAGCTTTTCGTAGACGCCGGCCACCAGCGAATCCTTGATCAGCGCAACGCGCTGTTCGGCCAAGATCGGCCCGATCTGGCTGCCCGGCGGCAGCACGAAGACGCGCTCGGTGATGCCGGGCCGGCCCTTCTCGTCCAGCAGGCTGACCAGGGCCTCGCCGACCGCCAGCTCGGTGATGGCCGCGCCGATGTCCAGTCCGGGCTTGGGTCGCATGGTCTCGGCGGCCGACTTGACGGCCTTCTGGTCGCGCGGCGTGAAGGCGCGCAAGGCATGCTGGACCCGGTTGCCCAGCTGGCCCAGCACTGTGTCCGGGATGTCCAGCGGGTTTTGGGTCACGAAATAGACGCCGACGCCCTTGGAGCGCACCAGGCGCACGACCAGCTCGATGCGTTCGACCAGCGCGTCCGGCGCCTCCTTGAACAGCAGATGGGCCTCGTCGAAGAAGAACACCAGCTTGGGTTTCTCCAGGTCGCCGACCTCGGGCAGGGTCTCGAACAGCTCGGACAGCATCCAAAGCAAGAAGGTCGCGTACAGCCGCGGCGCGTTCATCAGCTTGTCGGCCGCCAGGATGTTGATCACGCCCTGGCCGGCCTCGGTCTGCATGAAGTCGGCGATGTTGAGCATGGGCTCGCCGAAGAACTTGTCGCCGCCCTGGGCCTCGATCTGCAGCAGGCCGCGCTGGATCGCGCCTACGCTGGCGGCCGAGACATTGCCGTACTCGGTGGTGAACTGCGCGGCGTTGTCGCCGACATGCTGCAGCATTGCGCGCAAATCCTTCAGGTCCAGCAGCAAGAGGCCGGCGTCGTCGGCGATCTTGAAGACCATCTGCAGCACGCCTTGCTGGGTCTCGTTGAGCGCCAGCATGCGGGCCAGCAGCAGCGGGCCCATGTCGGAGACAGTGGCGCGCACCGGGTGGCCCTGCTCGCCGAAAACATCCCACAAGGTGGTGGGGCAGGCGATCGGCGCGGGCGGCTCTATGCCGCGATCCTTCAGCACCGCCAGCAGCTTCTCGCTGGGCTTGCCGGTCTGCGAGATGCCGGTCAGATCGCCTTTGACGTCGGCCATGAAGACCGGCACGCCGAGCTTGGAAAAGCTCTCGGCCAGCGACTGCAGGCTGATGGTCTTTCCGGTTCCGGTGGCGCCGGTGATCAGGCCGTGGCGGTTCGCCAGCGCGGGCAAGAGCTGGCACTCGGTGGCCGCGTTGCGAGCCAGCAGAATCGGGTCGGCCATTGGGGTTCTCCAGGAGATATGGTGGCGGCGGCTAAAATCGCAGTCTATCCAACAAAACATGGAGCCGCCCCCGGCATGCGAAGGGGTGCGCTCGCCAGGAGAAGCAGGCAATGGCAGGGCATTCCAAATGGGCCAATATTCAGCACCGCAAAGGTCGTCAGGACGAGAAGCGCGGCAAGATCTGGACCCGCATCATCCGTGAAATCACCGTCGCGGCCCGTCAGGGCGGCGGTGATGTCAAGGAGAATCCGCGCCTGCGCCTGGCCGTAGACAAGGCCAAGGCCGCGAACATGCCGGCCGACCGCATCAAGTACAACATCGACAAGGCCTCTGGCGCCCTTGAAGGTGTCAATTACGAGGAAATCCGCTACGAAGGCTATGGCTTCGGCGGCGCGGCCATCATCATCGACACGATGACGGACAACCGGGTCCGCACCGTCGCCGAGGTGCGTCACGCCTTCAGCAAGTATGGCGGCAGCATGGGTACCGAAGGCGCGGTGGCTTTCCAGTTCAAGCATTGCGGCCAGCTGATCTTTGCCCCGGGCAGCTCCGAGGACAAGATCATGGAGGTGGCGCTGGAAGCCGGCGCCGACGATGTGATCACTGACGACGATGGCGCCATCGAGGTGCTGACGCCCGCGCCGGCCTTCGAGGCCGTCAAGAACGCGCTGGAGGCCGCCGGCCTGAACCCCGAGGTGGCCGAGGTGACGATGCGGCCGGACAACACGATTGAACTGACGGGCGAGGACGCCGAACGCATGCAAAAACTGCTGGATGTGCTGGAAGACCTGGATGACACCCAGGATGTGTTCCATAACGCAAGCATCGAGGCCGCATGAAAGTTCTCGTGCTTGGCAACGGCGGCCGTGAACATGCCTTGGCCTGGAAGCTGGCCCAGGGTGAGCGGGTCAGCCAGGTCTTTGTCGCTCCGGGCAATGGCGGCACGGCCCGCGACCCGCTGCTGAAGAACATTCCTATCACCGATGTGAAGGCGCTGGCCGACTTCGCCGAGGCCGAGAAGATCGCGCTGGCCGTGGTCGGGCCTGAGGCCTATCTGGCCGCCGGCGTCGTCGACGAGTTCCGTGCCCGTGGCCTGCGCATCTTCGGCCCGACCAAGGCGGCCGCGCAGCTGGAGAGCTCCAAGGCCTTCGCCAAGGACTTCATGAAGCGCCACGGCATCCCGACGGCTGCTTACGAAGTCTTCAGCGATCCCGCCGCCGCCCATGCCTATGTCGATGGCCAGGGTGCGCCCATCGTCATCAAGGCCGATGGCCTCGCGGCCGGCAAGGGCGTGGTCGTCGCGACCAGTCTTGAGCAGGCGCACGAAGCCATCGATTGGATCCTGGCGCCGGATGCCAACGGAGGCAAGCTGGGCGTGGTTCACAACGAAGGTGGCGCGCGTGTAGTCATCGAGCAGTTCCTGAGCGGTGAGGAAGCCAGCTTCATCGTGCTGTGCGATGGCAAGAACGTCGTCTCGCTGGCCACCAGCCAGGACCACAAGCGCTTGCTGGACGGCGATGAGGGCCCCAACACCGGCGGCATGGGCGCCTACTCGCCGGCCCCGGTGGTGACGCCCAATGTGCATGCGAAGGCGATGCACGAGATCATCATGCCCACCATCCAGGGCATGGCGCGCGACGGCATCCCCTTCACCGGTTTTCTCTATGCCGGGCTGATGATTGACGAGCTGGGCCAGCCTCGCACCGTCGAGTTCAACACCCGCATGGGCGACCCGGAGACGCAGCCCATCATGATGCGGCTCAAGAGCGATCTGCTGGAGGTGCTGCTGCAGGCCACCGACGGCACGCTGGACCAGGTCGAGCTGCAGTGGGACCGGCGTGTGGCGCTGGGCGTCGTGATGGCCGCCCACGGCTATCCGCTGGCGCCGCGCAAGGGTGATGCGATCACGGGCCTGCCGGCCGATGCGGAAGATGCGATGGTCTTTCACGCCGGCACGGCCGAGGTCGACGGCCAGCTGCAGACCTCGGGCGGCCGCGTGCTGTGCGTGACGGCGCTGGGCGAGTCGGTGCGCAAGGCGCAGCAACTGGCCTATGACAGCCTGGTCAATATCCAGTTCGAGGGCAAGCAGTTCCGCCGCGACATCGGCCACCGGGCGGTGAAGCGTTGAGCGCGAGCTTCTCCGCTGGGCCGCAAGCCATCTCCGGTGCGATGCCGGTGCAGCCGCAAGGCCATGCGCTGGCACGCTCGCTGCTGCGCCTGGCCGGCTGGCGCCTGCTGTTCGGCGGGCTGCCGGGGCCGCAGGGCGTGATCCTGGTCTATCCGCACACCTCGAACTGGGACTTTGTGCTGGGCCTGATGTCCAAATGGGCGCTGGGGCTGGAACTTCGTTTCTGGGTCAAGAACAGCCTGTTCGGCCTGCCGCTGTTCGGCCGCTGGCTGCGCTGGTTGGGCGGCGTCGCGGTGGAGCGTCGCAGCAAGCAGGGCCTGGTCGGTGGCACGGTGGCGCAGTTGCAGGCGGCGCGCGCCGAGGGGCGCAGCTTCTGGCTGGCCGCCGCGCCCGAGGGCACGCGCTCGCTGAGCGCCGGCTGGCGCTCCGGCGCCTATCAGGTGGCGGTGCAGGCCGGTGTGCCGGTGGGCCTGGCCTATTTCGATTTCGCCAGCAAGACCGTGGGGCTGATCCACTTTGTGCAACTCAGTGGCAATGCCGAGGCGGACTTTGCGCTGATGGCGCAGTATCTGGCCGGTAAGCGTGGCAAACGGCCCGAGCTGGCCAGTCCGGTGAGGCTCAATCCATGATGAATACCTTGGCAGTCCGCGAGTATTTGCTGGGTCTGCAGCAGACCATCGTCGCCAGCTTCGAGGCGGCCGATGGTCAGCCCTTTCTCAGCGACGGCTGGGAGCGCGAGCCCGGCGGCCGGTTGGAGGGCGACGGCCTGACCCAGCTGATCGAGAACGGCGCGCTGCTGGAGCGCGGCGGCTGCAATTTCTCGCATGTGCGGGGTCGGGTCTTGCCGCCCTCGGCCACCCAGCACCGGCCCGAGCTGGCCGGCTCGCCCTTCGAGGCCATGGGCGTGTCGCTGGTGATGCACCCGCACAACCCCTTTGTGCCGACCGTGCACATGAATGTGCGCATGTTCGCGGCGCTGCCGGCGGACCGTGCGCCGGTGGTCTGGTTCGGCGGCGGCATGGACCTGACGCCTTACTACGGCTTCGAGCGCGATGCGCAGCATTTCCACCGCACCTGCGAGGCGGCCCTGAAGCCGCATGGCGAGCAGCTCTATCCGCGCTTCAAGACCTGGTGCGATGAGTACTTCTTCCTGAAGCACCGCAACGAGCCGCGTGGCATCGGTGGCATCTTCTTCGATGATTATGCGGACGGTGGTTTCGAGGCCGCGTTCGCGATGTTGCGCTCGGTGGGCGATGCCTTCCTGCCGGCCTATATGCCCATCGTCGAGCGCCGTCAGGGCCTGCCCTATACCGAGCGCGAGCGCGACTTCCAGGCCTACCGGCGCGGCCGCTATGTCGAGTTCAACCTGGTGTTCGACCGCGGCACCCTGTTCGGCCTGCAGTCGGGCGGGCGCACCGAGTCGATCCTGATGTCGATGCCGCCCATCGTCAAATGGCGCTATCAGTACGCGCCCGAGCCCGGTACGCTGGAGGCCAAGCTATACACGGACTTCCTGCGCCCGCGCGACTGGGCCCATGAGCAGGCCGGGCATTTATGGCTTTGAAGACCGGGCTGTTCGGCGGCAGCTTCGACCCGGTCCATCTGGCTCATCTGAGCCTGGCGCGCTGCGCGCTGGAGCAGCTGGGCCTGGACCAGCTGCTGTGGCTGCCGGCCGGCCGGCCCTGGCAGAAGCTGCAGCCAGGATCGGGGCGCGGTCTGGCCTCGCCCGAGCACCGGCGGGCGATGGTTGCGCTGATGGTCGCCGGCGAGCCGCGTTTCGCGGTCGACGACAGCGAGCTGGAGCGGGACGGCGCCAGCTACACGATAGACACGGTGCGCGCGCGGCTGGCGCAGCGGCCCGATGAGCAGCTGTTCCTGCTGATCGGCCAGGACCAGTATGCGCGGCTGCACACCTGGCGCGAGTGGCGCGAGCTGCTCGGCCTGGTCACCTTGGCGGTGGCGGCGCGCGACGGCCAGGCCATCCAGGCCTCGGCCGAGCTGCAGGGCCAGCCGCACCGGATGCTGAGGCTGGCGATGCCGGCCCTGGCTTATTCATCAACCCAAGTGCGCGACATGGCGTCGCGTGGCGAGGACATTCGCCCCATGGTGGGCGAGGCGGTAGCGGGTTATATTGCCCTCCATCGTCTTTACGAGGCTGCGGCCCAAAGAAGCGAGAACTGAATGGACATTCGTAAACTGCAACGTGCCATCGTCGATGGTCTGGAAGACGTGAAGGCCCAGAACATCGTGGTCTTCAACACCGAGCATCTGTCGCCGTTGTTCGAGCGCGTGATCATCGCCTCGGGCACCAGCAACCGCCAGACCAAGGCCCTCGCGTCCAGCGTGCGCGTGACGGTCAAGGAACGCGGCATGGACGTGATGCGCATGGAAGGCGAGGAGAACGGCGAGTGGATCATCGTCGACTGCGGCGCCGCCGTCGTCCATGTGATGCAGCCCGCGATCCGCGACTACTACCACCTCGAAGAAATCTGGGGCGACAAGCCGGTCAAGCTCAAGCTCGGCGACAGCGAGACCAAGCTGGTCAAGGCCTCCGAAGACGAGGCCCCGGCCAAGAAGCCGGCTGCGAAGAAGACGACGGCCAAGGTTGCGCCTGCGGCCGTCAAGAAGCCTGCTGCGAAGAAAACCTCGGCCACGGCCAAGCCTGCAGCCAAGAAGGCCGTGCCGGCGAAGAAGGGCGTGACCCGCACCGTCGGCGTCAAGACCGCAGTCAAAGCGCCGGCCGTCAAGACCATCAAGGTCGGCACGCCCAAGCCTGCCGCCAAGAAGACCGCCGCGAAGGCGGCTGCCCGCCCGGCAGCGAAGAAGGCAGCGCCGGTGAAGTCTGCGGCCAAGAAGGTCGCCCGCGCCTGATGCGGCTGCTGCTGGTGGCCGTGGGCCAGCGCCAGCCGGCCTGGGCCGACACGGCTTACGAGGACTTCGCCAAGCGCTTCCCGCCCGAAATGCGCCTGGAACTGAAGGCCGTCAAGGCCGAGCCGCGCAGCGCCGGCAAGAGCACCGAGCAGCTGATGGCGGCCGAAGCCCAGCGCCTGGAAGCCGCGCTGCCCAGGAGCGTGCGCCGCGTCATCCTCGATGAACGCGGCGACCGCGTCACGACCGTGCAGCTGGCGCAGCGTCTGGAGCGCTGGAAGGGCGATGGCCGCGATGTGGCCATCTTCATCGGCGGCCCCGACGGCCTCGACCCGGCGCTGAAGGCCACGGCCGACGAGACGCTGCGCCTGTCCGATCTGACCCTGCCGCATGCTTTTGTGCGCGTGCTGCTGGCCGAGGCGCTGTACCGCGCCTGGTCGGTGATGGCCGGCCATCCCTATCACCGTGAATGAGCGCGCCTCGATGATCTATCTCGCTTCGCAAAGCCCGCGCCGCCGCCAGTTGCTCGATCAGTTGGGCGTCGCCCATCAGTTGCTGCTGCCCGGCGCCGACGAGGATGCCGAGGCGCTGGAAGCCGAGCAGGTCGGCGAGCTGCCCGAGACCTATGTGCGGCGCGCGACGCAGAACAAGCTCGATGCGGCGGTGCTGCGACGTGCCGCGCGGGGCCTGCCCGCAGCGCCCATCCTGTGCTCGGACACCACGGTGGCGCTGGGCACGGCCATCCTCGGCAAGCCGGCCGATGCCGAGATGGCGCTGGCGATGCTGCGTCGCCTGTCCGGCCATACGCATCGCGTGCTGACTGCGGTCGCGCTGGCTTGGGGCGATGGCCAGCAAGCGCTGAATGTCAGCATTTCCCATGTGCGTTTTGCTGCCGTACCCGACGCGGTGCTGCAGCGCTATGTGGCCAGCGGCGAACCGATGGGCAAGGCCGGGGCCTATGCGATCCAGAGCCAGATCGCAGGATGGATCGAGCACATCGACGGCTCATATTCAGGCATCATGGGTCTGCCCTTGTTCGAGACCGCCCAGCTCTTGCGCGGCGCCGGTTTCGAGCTCTGAGGACCGAGTCTTGTCGCCAGGCCGCGCGCCTGCCGACAGTGCTTGACCGGGGACGAAGAATCCCGGTTATGGAGACACAAGCTATGGAAGATATTCTGATCAACTGGTCTCCGCAGGAGACCCGGGTGGCTGTGGTCGAAAACGGCTCGGTGCAGGAGCTGCACATCGAACGCACGTTGGAGCGCGGTCTGGNCAACTGGTCTCCGCAGGAGACCCGGGTGGCTGTGGTCGAAAACGGCTCGGTGCAGGAGCTGCACATCGAACGCACGTTGGAGCGCGGTCTGGTGGGCAATGTCTACTCGGGCAAGGTCGCCCGGGTGCTGCCGGGCATGCAGTCGGCCTTCATCGACATTGGGCTGGAGCGGGCGGCCTTCCTGCATGTGGCCGATCTGCATGTCGCCGGTGTCAGCCCGCGCAGCCATCATGCCGAGGCGGGCACGGCGGTGCCGATCGAGCGCCTGGTGTTCGAGGGTCAGGCCTTGACCGTGCAGGTGATCAAGGACCCGATCGGCACCAAGGGCGCGCGGCTGTCGACCCAGATCAGCATCGCCGGTCGCATGCTGGTGCACCTGCCCCAGGACGACCATATCGGCATCTCGCAGAAGATCGGTTCGCCCGAGGCGCGCGAGGCTTTGCGCGCGCGCATGCAGGCCCTGGTCGCCACGCCGGCTGACAACGGCGGCGGCAGCGGCAGCGGTGGCGGCGGCTTCATCCTGCGCACCAATGCCGAGGATGCCAGCGACGAAGAACTGGCCACCGACATCGCCTATCTGCGCAAGACCTGGGCCTTGATTCGGGAACGCGCGCACCGCTCGCCGCCCGGCACCTTGCTGCATCAGGACCTGAGCCTGGTCGAGCGGGTGCTGCGCGACCTGGTCAGCGAGCGCACCGGCTCGATCCGCATCGATTCGAAGATGCAGCACGAGGTGCTGCATGCTTTCGGCGAGCTCTATATGCCGGCAGCGACCGCCAAGCTGGAGCATTACCGCGGCGAGCGGCCGATCTTCGATCTGAACAATATCGACGCCGAGCTCGTGCGGGCGCTGGCGCGCCGCGTCGATCTGAAGTCGGGTGGCTATCTGATCGTCGACCAGACCGAGGCGATGACCACGGTGGATGTCAACACCGGCGGCTTCGTCGGCGCGCGCAATTTCGACGACACCATCTTCAAGACCAATCTGGAGGCGGCGGGCGCGATCGCCCGCCAGCTGCGCCTGCGCAATCTGGGCGGCATCATCATCGTCGACTTCATCGACATGACGCGCGAGGAGCACAAGAGCGCGGTGCTCAGCGAGTTCCGCAAGCAGCTCAGCAAGGACCGCACCAAGGTCACGGTGGGTGGCTTCACCCAGCTGGGCCTGGTCGAGATGACACGCAAGCGCACCCGCGAATCGCTGGCCCGCATGCTGTGCGAACCCTGCCCGACCTGCGAGGGCCGCGGCCAGATCAAGACCGCGCGCAGCGTCTGCTACGACATCATGCGCGAGATCCTGCGCGAGGCGCGCCAGTTCTCGCCCAAGGAGTTCCGAGTCGTCGCCGCCGCCAATGTGGTCGAGATGCTGCTGGACGAGGAGAGTCAGCATCTGGCCGGCCTCTCGGACTTCATCGGCAAGCCCATCTCGCTGACTGCTGAGCCGGCCAATCAGACCGAGCACTACGACATCGTGCTGCTGTAGCGGTTTGGGAAATACAAAACTCCATAGGGAAAATTGATTTTCTCTATGGAAAATCATATGATTCCCGCATGCCCGCAGCTTCGCAGACCCAGAGCTACCTCCGGTACCCCTTGACCGGCCTGCTCGGCAGCGCCGGCAATGTGCGCGTCTTGCGCGTGCTGGTGGCAGACCGGGCTCCGCAGTCGGCGCCGCAGCTGGCGGCGATGGCCGGGCTCACGCCACAGGGCGCCAGAGGGGTTCTCGACGCGCTGGCCCGCCAGCGCTTGGTCACGGTCCATGGCTCGGGGCGGACGCAGCTTTATGAGCTGAACGCCAGCCACCCGCTAGCGCTGTCGCTGAGCGCGCTGTTTCAGCAGGAGCAAGCTCGATGGGAGGGGCTTTTGACCTCGATTCGCGAGCTTCTTGAGCCTCATGGCGTTGCTGTCAGTGCAGCATGGCTCTATGGCAGTGTGGCGCGTGGCGAAGATTCTCCCGCCAGCGATGTGGACATCGCGCTCCTGGTTCGTTCTCAGGCTGTGGCCGATCAGGTCCGCGAGGCCTTGATGCCGCTGGAAGATGAGCAGCAGATCCGTATCTCGCTCACCGCGCTGACGGCCAAGGAGCTGGCCGCGCTGCCTGAGGATGATCCCTGGTGGGTGAACGTCGTGCGCGACAGCCGCGTCCTCAAGGGCGTCGCACCGGCGCAGGCCCGGCAGCGCTTGCTGAAAGTGGCCGCATGACGGGCCAGGGGCCGCGCAAGGCGGTTGATGGCGGGCACTCGGGTGCGCGTTTGTTGCAGGCTCGCGAGTTCCACGAGTCGGCCCGCAGCCTGGTCGTACTGGCCCAGAGCAAGAGCTACAACGGCGCGGTCACACTGATGGTGACGGCGGCGATTGCCTATGGGGATGCGATCACCGCCCATGTGAAGGGCATCGTCAACAAACAGGACCACCAGAACGCTCCCCGCCTGCTGCGTGAAGTGTTGGGTGACCGTCTGCCGGACAAGCAGGGCAAGTTCTTCCGCAAGCTGCTCGGCCGCAAGGACGAGGTGAACTACGGGGCGCGGAGTACCACGCTCGACGAAGCGCAGCGGCTGCTCGAAGAGCTTGACGAGTTCGCCGCGTGGGCAGAAGGCAAGCTATGAGCGTGTGTCGATGCGACTGAAGGCGATCGAGGTATTCAACGCGGTGATGCTGACCGGCACGGTCAGCGGCGCTGCACGCCTGCTGCATGTGACCCAGCCGGCGGTCACGCAGGCGCTGCAGCATGCCGAGCAGCAACTGGGCTATGTGCTGTTCACCCGCCAGCGCCAGCGCCTCGTGCCCACGCGCGAAGCCCTGGCGCTGTATCCCGAGGTGCAGCGCCTGATGTCGCAGCTGGAGTCGGTGCGGCGGCTGGCGGTGGCGCTGGGCGGCGGGGCCGACAGCGAGCTGCGTGTGCTGGTGGTGCCTTCGCTGGCGGTGCGGGCCTTGCCGGATGCCTTGCAGCGTTTCCGGGCCCGTTACCCGGATATGCCGGTGTCTATACGCAGCCTGCACTCCAACGAGATCGCCCGTGCGATCGCGCTGCAGGAGGGCGATGTGGGCATCGTCTACGGCAGCCCGGGCCATGCGGCCGTGCACGAAGAACTGGTGGCCACCGGCCGCCTGGTCTGCGTCTCGCGGGTTGGCGGTGCCGGCGCCGACAAGCGCGCGACAGTGACGATGGAGGAGGTCTTGCGCGCGCCCTTGATACGCATCGACGAGCGCGATCCGCTGGGCGCGATGCTGGCCGATCAATGGGCGCGGCTGGAGATGGCGCCGCAGGCCGGCATCACGGTGCAGACCCACCATATCGCAATGGTGCTGGCCGAGCAGGGCTTCGGCCCGGCCATCATCGACTCTTTCACTGCCCAGGCCAGCCAGAGCGACACGCTGCATGTGCGGGCCTTGCTGCCCGAGGTGCCGGTCGAGGTGCGGGCGCTGCTGCCACAAGGCCTGCGCTCGCCGCAGCCGGTGGCGGACTTTATTGCGGCATTTCGTGAAGTGACGGACGCTGGCTCAAGGACCAGCTGACCGCGCGGCGCGCCAGCGCGGCCGTGGCATCGATCACCGGCACCGGCGCGTTCGCAGTCGTCAAGACCAAGGGAATCTCGGTGCAGCCGAGCACCAGGGCCGCCGCACCGCGCCGCTGCAACGCCGTCGCCGCGCGCAGCAGCAGCGCGGATGCTTCGCCCAGCCGTCCGGCCTTGACCGCCTGGATGCCCGGCATCACCCAATCCAGCATCTCGCTGGCCGTGGGCAGCAGCCATTGCACCTGCTGCGAGGCCGGGCGGTTCAGGTAGAGGCCCGAGGCCAGGGTCGCGTCGGTGGCCAGCAGGCCGATGCGCGCGCTGAGCCCGGCGCTGGCCACCGCGTCTTCCAGCGCCGCATCGACCAGATGCAGCATCGGCAGGCCCAGCGCGGCCTGCAGCTCATCGAACCATAGATGGGCGGTGTTACAGGGCATCACGACCAGGCCGGCACCGGCATCGCGCAGGCGCCGGCCGCTGGCCAGCATGGCCGCCAGCGGCGAGTCGCCCTCGCCACGGAAGGCCTCGGTGCGGTCCGGCACCTGGGGGATGGAGCTCAGCACCACCGGCACATGCTCCTGGTCGCGCGCGGCCGGCGTGGCCGCCAGCATCTTGTGCATGAAGTCCAGCGAAGCCAGCGGCCCCATGCCGCCCAGCACACCCACCACATCGGTATCTACAACTGCAAGCATCGGGGTTCTCAGAGCGCCGGCTTGTCCGACAAGGCCTTCAGGTTGTCCTGCAATTCCTGACTCATCGGCGCGTTCAGATTGATGCCCTTGGGCGGGATCGGCGACTGGAACCACTTCTTGTAGAGCGCCTCGAACTCGCCGCTCTTCATCAGGCCGGCCAGGGTGTCGTCGACCAGTTTCTTGAAGGCCGGGTCGTCGCGGCGCAGCATGATGGCGTAGGGCTCGACCTGCAGCGCCTCGCCGACCACGGCCAGCTCGGCCGGGTTCTGTGCGCTGGCGCGCAGGCCGTAGAGCAGGATGTCGTCCATGCCGAAGGCATCGGCGCGCTGCTGCTGCACCAGCAGGGCCGATTCGGCATGGTCCTTGGCGGCGATCAGCTCGAAGCCGAGGTTCTGTTCGGCATTGAGCTTGCGCAGCACCTGGTAGTTGGTCGTGCCGGTGGTCGAGACCACCTTCCTGCCCTTCAGATCGGCCGTGCTCTTGATCGGCGAGCCGGCCCGCACCAGCAGCCGGGTGCCGGTGTAGAAGTAGTTGGTCGCGAAGGCCACCTGCTTGGCGCGCTCGCTGTTGTTGGTGGTCGAGCCGCACTCGATGTCTATCGTGCCGTTCTGCAGCAGCGGGATGCGGTTTTGCGAGGTCACGGCCTGGGTGGCGACCTTCAGGTCGGCGCGGCCGGTCGCTCGTCTGACCTGCTCGACGATCTTGCCGCAGATCTCCCAGCCGAAACCGACCGGCTGGCCCTCGCCGCCGAGGTAGGAGAAGGGGATCGACGATTCCCGGTAAGCCACGGTCATGCTGCCGCTGGCCTTGATCTTGTCCAAGGTGGCCGGCGTTTGCGCCAGGGCTGCGCCGCAGGCGCCGAGCAGGGTCAGGACGGTGAGGGTCGAGAGACGCATGCTGAAATCCTTGTGGGGGCTGACGAAGAGCCCCCATGCTATGGATTGCAGCGCCCGGTGTTCATCGCGTTTATACCGGGGGTCATAAGTTCAACTAATGACCGAGCCTCAGGGTTTGGCGGGGCGGGGCAGGCGGCCCAGCAAGTAGAACTCGTCGTTGGGCCGCAGCGAGATGGTGTTGGCCAGGCGGTTGGACAGTCCGAACAGCGCGGTGATCGAGGTGATGTCCCAGATGTCCTCGTCGTCGAAGCCATGGGCGTGCAGGGCGCTGTAGTCATCCTCGCCGACCTCGGCCGAGCGCAGGCAGACCTTCAGCGCGAAGTCCAGCATCGCGTGCTGGCGCGGCGTGATATCGGCCTTGCGGTAATTGGTCGCGAGCTGGTCGGCCAGGCGCGGTGCCTTCTCGTAGACGCGCAGGATGGCGCCGTGCGCGACCACGCAGTACAGGCATTGGTTGGCGCCGCTGGTGGCGACGATGATCATCTCGCGCTCACCCTTGCTCAGACCCGACTCACGCAGCAGCAGTGCGTCGTGATAGGCCAGGAAGGCCCGGAACTCGTCTGGGCGGCGCGCCAGTGCGAGGAACACATTGGGCACGAAGCCGGCCTTCTCCTGCACCTCCAGAATGCGCTGGCGCACATCGTCGGGCAGGGCGCCGAGATCGGCGGGGTCCGGGGTGGGGTAGCGGCACGGGGTCTGGGAATTTGTCTCGCTCATGGGGGCCTCTTGTTACTGTTTGCAGCATGATAGCCAGCGGCCTCAGCGGGCCTTCAGCCGGCTCAGGCAAAATACGGGGCTGCATTGAATGGCAGCGTCCGTCGTGGGCGCTCATGCTCAGCGAGTCGAATGTCCGCACACACGCTATCCCGTCCCCCCATCGATCTGATGCGCCGCAGCCTGCTGGGCTCGGCCGCCGCGCTCAGCCTGCCGGCCCTGGCCCAGTTCCGGGTGGAGATTGCCGGAGTCGGCGCGACGCAGATGCCGATCGCCATTCCCGAGTTCCGCGATGAGGCCCGCAGCGGCCAGCCGGTGTCGGCCATCATCCGCAGCGATCTGGAGCGCAGCGGCCAGTTCCGCCTGATCGAGGCGCTGGCGGGTCCGACCGAGAACAGCGCTCCCGACTGGTCCGAATGGCGCGGCCGCCAGGCCGATGCGCTGGCCGCCGGTTCGGTGACGCGGCTGGCCGATGGCCGCTTCGATGTGCGCCACAAGCTCTGGGACGTGGTCAAGGGCCAGGACCTCGGTGGCGAGGCCCATGCGGTGGCGCCCGACGATGTGCGTCTGGCCGCGCACCGCGTCGCCGACTCGATCTATCAGAAGCTGACCGGCGAGCGCGGCGTGTTCGCGACCCGCATGGCTTATGTGACCAAGGCCGGCGGTCGCTACTCGCTGCGTATCACCGATGCCGACGGCGAGGGCGGCCAGGTGGCGCTGGGCAGCCCCGATCCGATCATTTCGCCGACCTGGTCGCCCGACGGCCGCGAGCTGGCCTATGTTTCATTCGAGAGCCGCAAGGCCGTCGTCTGGGTGCAGGACCTGTCGACCGGCAAGCGCCGTGTGCTGGCCGACTTCCGCGGCAGCAACAGCGCGCCGGCCTTCTCGCCGGACGGCCAGCAACTGGCGCTGACCCTGTCGCGCGAGGGCGGCTCCCAGCTCTTCATGATGAACCGCAATGGCTCGGGCCTGCGCCGGCTGACGCAGAGCTCGGCGATCGACACCGAGCCGGTGTTCGCGCCGGACGGCCAGACGCTGTTCTTCGTCAGCGACCGTGGCGGCAGCCCGCAGATCTACCGCATGCCGGTGGCCGGCGGCGCGGCGGTGCGGGTCAGCTTCAACGGCAGCTACAACATCAGTCCGGCCATCAGCCCGGACGGCAAGACCCTGGCCTACATCACCCGCAACGGCGGCGCGTTCCGCCTCAGCGTGATGGACCTGGCCAGCGGCGCGGTGCAGCAGATCAGCGATACCAGCGACGACGAGAGCCCGAGCTTCGCGCCGAACGGGCGCCTGCTGGTCTACGCGACCCGCGTCGGCGGCAAGGACGTGCTGATGACGACGACGCTGGACGGCCGCATCAAGGCCAAGCTGGTGTCGACCGCGGCCGATGTGCGCGAGCCGACCTGGGGCCCGTTCGGGCGCTGAGGGCAACGATTGAATTTCATGCCGCTTTGCGAGGGCAAGGCGATTTCCTTAGGAGTGATAGTGATGATGATGAACAAGCTGGCCCTTTCCGTTCTGGCCGCCGCCGCCCTGGTGGGCTGCAGCTCCACCAAGCTGGATGAGCCCGCACCGGTCGAATCCCGCCCGGTGACGGCCACGCCGTCGGGCAACACCGGCGCCAACACCGCGCCGACCTCGGAGTCCAAGGTCGCCACCGTCGACCTGGCCGCCCAGGCGGCCGCCGCCGTGTCCAGCCTGCGCGTGGTCTATTTCGACTACGACAGCTTTGTCGTCAAGTCCGATTTCCAGAACGTCATCGACGGCCATGCCAAGCGCATGAATGTCGACACCAAGGTGGCCCTGCGTCTGGAAGGCCATACCGACGAGCGCGGTGGCAGCGAGTACAACCTGGCCCTGGGCCAGAAGCGCGCCGAGGCCGTGGCCAAGTCGCTGGGTCTGCTGGGTGTGCCGGCCGCGCGCGTCGAGCCGGTCAGCTTCGGCAAGGAGCGCCCGGCCGTGCAAGGCAGCGACGAGGCCGCCTGGGCCAAGAACCGTCGCGTCGAGCTGAAGGACAAGTGAGATGAGGGCACTGAGATCCGGCCTGGGCGCGCTGGCGCTGGCGGCCCTGAGCTTGTGCAGCCAGCCGGCCTTCGCGCTGTTCGAGGACGACGAGGCACGCAAGGCCATTCTGGACCTGCGCACGCGGCTGCAGCAAAGCGAGGAGGCGCAACGCAAGGCCTCCGAGCAGCAGGCGCAGGAGCAGATCGCGCCGCTGCGCCGCAGCCTGCTGGATCTCAATGCCCAGATCGAGGCCTTGCGCAGCGAGGTCGCCAAGCTGCGCGGCCAGAACGAGCAACTGGCACGCGACCTGGCCGAGACCCAGCGCAAGCTGGCCGACCAGTCGCAGGCGCTGGAGACGCGTCTGCGCCCGCTGGAGCCGCAGAAGGTGGTGCTGGATGGTCGGGAGTTCCAGGCCGGCCCGGACGAGAAGACCCAGTACGAGGCCGCGCTGGCCCTGGGGCGGCGCGGCGACTTCGCCGAAGCCGCCACGGCGCTGGCGGCCGTCCAGCGCCGCTTTCCGACCAGCGGCTATGGCGATTCGGCGCGGTTCTGGCTCGGCAATGCGCTGTACGGCAAGCGCGACTACAAGGAAGCGATTGCGACCTTCAAGGCCTTCGTGGCCGCGAATCCAGCCCATCCGCGCGCGGCCGAAGCCATGCTGGCCATGGCCAACTGCCAGATTGAGCTGAAGGAAGTCAAGGGCGCGCGCCGCAGCCTGGAAGACCTGCTGAAGGCCTATCCAGGCACCGAGGCGGCACAGGCGGCAAAAGAGCGCTTGGCCTCGCTGAAGTAATGGCTTTGCGGGACAGACCGCCCGAGCGCAGCGAGTAGCTCTGTCCCCAACTGACTGGAGTCGCCCATTGCAAGACCTGGCCCCACCGGTTCCGGCCCGTGGGGCTTTTTCATTGCCGCCTAGAATCCCGCCCCATGCAAGAACTCGATATCAACGCCCTGGGCCAGCAGGTGCTGTGGGCCGCCTTCGGCCTCGCCTTCGTCTTTGGCGCACTGGCCCAGCGCACCCATTTCTGCACGATGGGAGCGGTGGCCGACATCGTCAATATGGGCGATTGGGCGCGCATGCGTATGTGGGTGCTGGCAATCGCGGTGGCGATGCTGGGCTTCAACACCATGGTCTTCCTCGGCTGGATCGACGCCGGCAAGACGATTTACGCGGCGCCGCGCCTGCTGTGGCTGTCGAACGTCGTCGGCGGGCTGATGTTCGGCTTCGGCATGGTGCTGGCCTCGGGCTGCGGCAGCAAGACCCTGGTGCGCATCGGTGCCGGCAATTTGAAATCGCTGGTGGTGTTCGTGGTGATGGGTGTGGCCGCGTTTGCGACGCTCAAGGGCATCACGGCGGTGCTGCGCGTGGCCACGGTCGACAGCGTCGCCGTCACGCTGGCCGGCGGTCAGGACCTGCCGTCGCTGCTGGCGCCCAGTCTGGGCTTGGCCAAGCAACAACTGGCGCTGATGCTGGGCCTGGTGATCGGCGGCGGCCTGCTGGTCTGGGCGCTGATGCGGGCCGAGGGCCGCAGTGCCGATGTGCTGCTGGGCGGCCTGGGCAGCGGCGCGGTGATCGTCGGCATCTGGTGGGTGTCGGGCGTGCTGGGCCATGTGGCCGAGGATCCGAACACGCTGGAAGAGGTCTTCGTGCGCAGCACCAGCGGCGCGCGCATGGAGGCGCTGAGCTTTGTCTCGCCAACGGCCTACACCTTGGACTGGCTGATGTTCTTCAGCGACACCAGCAAGCTGCTGACGATTGCCATCGTCAGCACGGTGGGCGTGGTTGCAGGCTCCGGCGTCTACGCGCTGGCGACGCGCAGCTTCCGCTGGGAGGCCTTCCGTGGCGTCGAGGACACCAGCAACCATATCGTTGGCGCGCTGCTGATGGGCGTGGGCGGCGTGGTCGCGCTGGGTTGCACGATAGGCCAGGGCCTGTCGGGTGTTTCGACCCTGAGCCTGGGCAGCTTCATCGCGCTGGCCGCCATCATCGCCGGCGCGGTGCTGGCGCTGCGCTATCAGATGTGGCGCCTCGGATGAGCCTGCCTGATGTTGCCGATCTGGATGCCGATCTGGAGCGCCGCTTCGGTGGCCTGCGCCGCCTTTATGGCGACGCCGACTATCTGCGCCTGCGTGGCGCACGGCTGGCCGTGGTCGGCCTCGGGGGCGTGGGCTCCTGGGCCGTCGAGGCGCTGGCGCGCACCGGGGTGTCAGGTCTTGTGCTGATCGATCTGGATCAGGTGGCCGAGTCCAATATCAACCGCCAGGTGCAGGCGCTCGGCTCGACCGTGGGCATGGCCAAGGCCGAGGCGCTGCGCCGGCGCATTGCCGACATCCACCCGGGCTGCGAGGTCACGGTCATCGAGGAGTTCGTCGATGAGCAGAACTGGCCGGCCCTGCTCGGCGATGTCCAGATCGACGGCCTGATCGACGCCTGCGACCAGGTGCGTGCCAAGGCGGCGCTGGCGGCCTGGGCGCGCGAGCAGGGCAGGGCCTTCGTCACGGTGGGCGCCGCCGGCGGCAAGCGCCAACCGCATGCGCTGCAGGTCGAGGATCTGGGCCTGGTCACGCATGACCCGCTGCTGGCCTCGCTGCGCCAGCGCCTGCGCAAATTCCACGCCGCGCCACGGGCCGGCAAGATGGGCGTGGCCTGCGTGTTCTCGCGCGAGGCGGTGCTGCGCCCGGCCGATGCCGGTTGCGCCATCGATGCGCAAAGCGACAGCAGCCTGAACTGCCACGGCTATGGCTCCAGCGTCGCGGTCACGGCCAGTTTCGGCATGGCCGCCGCCGCCGAGTTGCTGAAACATTTTTTGGAAAGCTCTTGCGCCAAGCGTTTGGCGCCGCCTATAATGTGAGGCTCTGCTGAAGAGCAGAACAACTAGATTGTTGGGTTGTTAGCTCAGTTGGTAGAGCACCGGACTTTTAATCCGATGGTCGCAGGTTCGAGTCCCGCACAACCCACCATCACCGGTTGATCGTTATTGCAGTTTCGGGGGCTCTTAGCTCAGTTGGTAGAGCAGCGGACTCTTAATCCGTAGGTCGAGTGTTCGAGTCACTCAGGGCCCACCAAACAAGCAATGACGGCATAGACGGGCAGTACAAATTTCAGGGCTCTTAGCTCAGTTGGTAGAGCAGCGGACTCTTAATCCGTAGGTCGAGTGTTCGAGTCACTCAGGGCCCACCAAACAAGCAATGACGGCATAGACGGGCAGTACAAATTTCAGGGCTCTTAGCTCAGTTGGTAGAGCAGCGGACTCTTAATCCGTAGGTCGAGTGTTCGAGTCACTCAGGGCCCACCAGAAAAGCAAGCGGGACCGGTCGAGAGGCCGGTCCCGTTTTGTTTTTTGCCCCTGCCTTCATCATGACCGAGCCATCCCCCGTATTCTGATCAGTGCCTGTCTGCTGGGCCAGCCGGTACGCTATGACGGGCGCGGGCTGCACATCGAGCATGAGCTGCTGGCGCAATTGCGCGCGCGCGGCTGGCTGGTGCCGATCTGCCCCGAGGTGGCCGGCGGCCTGCCGACGCCACGACCGCCGGCCGAGATCGTCCGGCAGCCCGGCGGGGTCCGGGTGCTGACCGCCGCCGGCGAGGACTGCAGCGAGGCCTTCGAGCGCGGCGCGCAGGCCGCGCTGGCCTTGGCCCGCCGCATGGGCTGCCGCTACGCGGTGCTGACCGAGCGCAGCCCGTCCTGCGGCTCGACCCAGGTCTATGACGGCGGCTTCGCCGGCCGCTTGATCGACGGCCAAGGGCTGACCGCCGCGCTGCTGCGCCGCGAGGGCGTGCAGGTCTTCAGCCAGCACCAGCTGGATGCCTTGAATGACATGCTGCTGAGATGACCTGCCCCCTCCCGCCGTACCAACCAGGCGGAAGTCCGGGTTGAAGA